>JAKCCP010000267.1 GCA_021841985.1 Pseudomonadota bacterium
CCGCATCCTGGTCCATATCAATAATTCCAATCCGATCCTGCTTTCCGACAGCCCCGAACACGCGGCGGTTCTGGCCGCCGGCTGGCGCGTCGGCGAAGACGGGATGGAGATCACGTTATGACCGCGGTCGGCCTGCTTTCGCCCGATGAGCTGGAAGCGGCGCTCCGCGCGATCGGCGCCGAGCGCTATCATAACCTCCACCCGTTCCACAAATCGCTCCATGGCGGCAAGCTCGACCGCGGCCAGGTGCAGGCCTGGGCGCTCAACCGCTTCTATTATCAATCCCGCATCCCGGCGAAGGACGCGTTCCTGCTCGCCCGCCTGCCGACGCCGGAACTCCGCCGCGCCTGGCGCTCGCGCATCGTCGATCATGACGGCGACGCGCCGGGCAGCGGCGGCATCGCGCGCTGGATGAAGCTCGCCGAAGGGGTCGGGCTCGATCCCGATTACGTTCTTTCCACGCGCGGCCTCCTGCCGGCGACGCGGTTCGCCGTCGATGCCTATGTCAATTTCGTCCGCGACCGGCCGATCCTCGAAGGCATCGCCTCCTCGCTCACCGAAATGTTCTCGCCGACCATCATCGCCGAGCGGGTATCGGGCATGCTGCGCAATTATCCCTTCATCACCGAGGCGACCCTCGCCTATTTCACGCCGCGGCTGACCCAGGCGCCGCGCGATGTCGAATTCGCCCTCGCCTATGTCAAGGCGCACGCCGACAGCGTCGAGACCCAACAAGCGGTGCTGGCGGCGCTCCGCTTCAAATGCGATGTCCTCTGGACGCAGCTCGATGCCTTGTATTTCGCCTATGTCTCGCCCGGCCTGGTGCCGCCGGGGGCGTTTGTTCCGGCGCCGGCATGACCCTCGCCGATGACACGGTGCCGCGTTTCCGCCCGGGCGTGAAATTCCGTTTCGATCCGGTGCGCGAGACCTGGGTGGTGCTGGCGCCCGAGCGGCTGTTCCTGCCCGATGAGCAGGCCGTCGAGATCCTGAAGCTGATCGACGGCACGCGCAACCTCGGCGCCATCGCCGACGATCTCGCCGCCCGTTTTTCCGCCCCGCGCGACGTGATCATCGCCGATGTCGCGGTGATGCTCGGCGATCTCGCCGAAAAAGGAGCCATCGCGCTATGACCGGGTTCGAACCGCCGATGGGGCTCATCGTCGAACTCACCCATCGCTGCCCGCTGCAATGCCCGTATTGCTCGAACCCGCTCGCCTTGGAGCGCGCCGGCGAGGAACTGACCACCGCGGAATGGCTCGGGGTGTTCGACGAGGCGGCCAAGATCGGCGTCCTGCAACTCCATTTCACCGGCGGCGAGCCGACCGCGCGGCGCGATCTCCCCGAACTCGTCCGCCATGCCGCCGATTCCGGGCTTTACACCAATATCATCACCTCCGGCGTGCAGCTCGATGACCGCCTCATGGCGGCGCTGATGGGCGCCGGGATCGACCACATCCAGTTGAGCTTCCAGGACGTCGACCCCGACAACGCCGACCGCATCGCCGGCTATCGCGGCGCCCATGCGCGAAAACTCGCCGCCGCCGCGCGCATCCGCGCCGCCGGCCTGCCACTCACCGTCAATTTCGTCGTCCACCGCCAGAACATCGCCAACGTTCCGCGCATGATCGCGCTCGCCGAGGGGCTGGGCGCGGCGCGGACGGAGATCGCGCAGGTGCAGTATTACGGCTGGGGGTTCAAAAACCGCGCCGCCCTGCTCCCCAGCCGCGCCGAGCTGGACGCGACGACAGCGGTGGTGGAAGCGGCGCGCCTGCGTCTCAAGGGGCAGATGGTGATCGATTACGTCATCCCCGATTACTATGCCCGGCGGCCGAAATCCTGCATGGGCGGCTGGGCGCGGCGGTTCATCAATATCTCCCCCGCCGGCAAGGCGATGCCCTGCCACGCCGCCGAAACCCTGCCCGGCTTCGTCTTCCCCTCGGTGCGCGAGACGTCGCTCGCCGAGATTTGGCAGCGTGATCCAGCTTTCCTGCGCTTTCGCGGCACCGATTGGATGCCCGAGCCCTGCCAATCCTGCGATCGCCGCGAAATCGACTGGGGCGGCTGCCGCTGCCAGGCCTTCGCCCTCACCGGCGATGCCGCGCGCACCGACCCCGCCTGCGATCTCGCCCCCGATCACGCGGTCATGGCGGCAGCGGTCGCCGAGCGCGGCGAAGCCCCGCCGGATTTCGTCTATCGCCGCTTTGGCGCCAACGACGCCCAGGCGCCCATCAGCGAGACGGTTCCCTGAAAAGCCTCCGCCGCGGCCTGCCAGAGCAACATCCGTTCGCATTGGCTCACGGATATTTCTCTATCTCTTTGTTTTGGCGAGCAACTTAATCCGTTCAGATGATTCTATCTGAACGGATGTTGCTCTCGCGCGTGATGGCCGGAGGTGGAATCGGCCGGAGGTCTGACTATTCAACCGTGAACAGGGTGATGTCCGGCCTGGGGCGTTGGGCGGCGATCGTCGGTCGGCCCGGATCGAGGCACAGGCGGCTCTGATCCTGCATCCGCTCGACCAGAGGCGGGACACGACCATCAAGGAACTGCGCGCGGCGCTGGGCGTGGGCCGAGACGCCACCCAAAAGGCCGCGCTTGCCGACGGGGCTTACGAAACCGGCAGCACATCTTTCATCGGCGCGGCCGAAGATGCCGGCTGGCCATGTCGGACGCGAAACGCAAGCGCATAGAGTGCCGGGAGGAACACCAGGGTCAGCACCGTTGCCACCAAGAGGCCGCCGATCATCGCCAGCGCCATCGGCCCCCAGAAAATATTGAAACTGAGCGGGATGAAGGCGAGCGCGGCCGCCAGCGCCGTCAACACCACCGGCCGCGCGCGGCGCACCGTGCTCTCGATGATCGCGTCATGGAGCGGCAGGCCCGCCTCCTGATCCTGCCGTACCTGATCGACGAGAATGATGGTGTTGCGCATGATCATCCCGCCAAGCGCGATCACGCCGAGCAGTGCGACGAACCCGAACGGCGCATCGGCGACCAGCAGCGCCAGCACCGCGCCGATCAGCCCGAGCGGCATCGTCGCCAAAACCAACAAAACGCGGCGGAGATTCTGCAACTGGATCATCAGCAACAAAAGGAGCGCGCCGACCATCACCGGGAACACCGCGGCCAGCGCGGCATTCGCCTTGGCCGATTCTTCCACCGCGCCGCCGGTCTCGACATGCACGCCCGACGGAAGATGAAGCGCCCGGATGCGCGCCTCGGCCGCCGCCGTCACGTCCATCGCCTGCAGCCCGTCCTGCAGCTCGGCTTGCACGGTGAGGGTAGGTTGACGGTTGCGCCGCCAGAGGATCGGCTCTTCGGTTTGCGGAACCAGCCGCGCGATCTGCGCGAGCGGCAACGGCCCGGCCGCGCTCGGCACCACGAGATCGGGGAGATGGGTGAGATCCAACCGCTCCTCGGGTGCCGCGCGCAACACGACATCGACCAGCTTGGTGCGATCGCGGATCTCGGTCGCGACCAGGCCAGAGACCAGCGTTTCCAGAGTCGCCGCGATATCCGCCGGCGCGAGGCCGAGTTCGCGCACCCGCGCCTGATCGAGTGCGAGGCGAACGGAGGGGGCACGCTCGCCCCAGGCGAGTTGCGCATCGCGCGCGCCGGGCGTTTCGCGGAGCGCCGCCAAAACCAGATCGGCGGCATGACGCACGCGCGCGAGATCGTCACCAACCACGCGAAACTGCACCGGAAACCCGACCGGTGGGCCGAGTTCGATGCGCGAGACATGAAGCCGCGCCTCTGGCACGCCCTCGCGAGCCGCGAAAGCGAGCAGGCGCGTCCGCGCCCGCTCGCGCGCCGTCATATCGCGCGTCGTCATCACGAGGGTCGCAACCGCATCGTTGGGCAGCGCCGGATTGAAAGAGAGGATGAAGCGCGGCGGGCCGCCGCCGATGTAACTCGTGTACCACAGCACATCGTGATCATTGGCGAGCAAGGCTTCGATCTTGCCAACCGCCGCCACCGTCGCCGCGTGGCTCGCCCCCTGGCGCAGGGTTACGTCGACGATCAGCTCCGGCCGCGCCGACGAGGGGAAAAATTGCTGCTTCACCAGCCCGGCACCCGCGAGCGAGAGCACGAACAGCGCGATGGTGGCAAGGGTGACGGTGCGGCGAAAACGCACCGCGAGCATCACCACCCGCCGCAGCGTCTGATAAAGCGGCGTCTGATAGATCGCCGCGTGCGAGATGGGCTTTTTCGGCGTCGGCAGCAGCAGAACACCGAGATAGGGGGTGAAAATCACCGCGACCACCCAGCTTGCCAACAGCGCCACGGCGACGACCCAGAAAATGCCGCCGGCATATTCGCCGGTGGCGGACCGCGCGAAGCCGATCGGCAAAAACCCGGCTGCCGTCACCAAGGTTCCGGTCAGCATCGGAAACGCCGTCGATTGCCAGGCGAAGCTCGCCGCCCGTTGCCGCTCCCACCCCTCTTCCAGCTTCACCACCATGGTCTCGACCGCGATGATCGCGTCATCGACGAGGAGACCAAGCGAGATGATGAGCGCGCCGAGCGAGACACGTTGCAGCTCGATGCCGAGCAGATCCATCACCACGAAAACCAGGGCAAGGGTGAGCGGTACCGCGAGCGCAACTACGATCCCCGTCCGCCACCCGAGCGAGAAGAACGAGACCAAGAGCACGACGCCGAGCGCAACCGAGAATTTGAACAGGAACTCATCGACCGAGTCGGCGATGATTTGCGGCTGATCGGCGATTTGCTGCAAAACGATGCCGGTCGGCAAATCGGCGCGGATGCGCGCGGCCGTCTCGCGGAGCGCGGCGCCAAAGGCCAAGCGATTGGCGCGCGGCTGCGTGGAGACCGCAACCACCACCGCCGGGGCGCCATTATGGCGGATGGAAAATCGCGGCGGATCCTGATAGCCACGATGGATTTCGGCGATGTCGCCGAGCCGGAGCGTCGCCCCGTTGGCGGTGATCGGCACATCGGCGAGGCTTCGCGGGCCGGTGAGCGCGCCATCGACGCGGATCGGCACCTCGGTCGTTCCGGTTTGGATCAGACCCGCCGGGGCGGGCGCGTTCTGACGCGCGATCGCTTGCGCGATCTCGGGCACCGTCACGCCGAGCGCGGCAAGCCGGCTCTCCTTGAATGTCACATCGATGGTGCGCGGAATTTCACCAAGGATGGTGATTTTTTCTGCCCCCGGCACTTTGAGCAATTGATCACGCACACGCTCGGCCTGGCGCGTCAGCTCAGCGTTGTCAGCGCCGGTCAGCGCGAACACGGCGCCATAGACATCGGTATATTCGTCGTTAACGAAAGGGCCGATCACGCCGCGTGGCAGACTTGGGCGCAGATCGTCGAGTTTTTTTCGTGTCTGGTAAAAAAGCTCCGGCACCTCGGCGGGTGGCGCCGAGTCCTCGAACACCACCATCGTCACCGCCAGACCAGGCTGCACATAGGTGAAAAGATTGTCGAGATGGGCAAGATCCTGCAGCTTGCGCTCGATCGGCTCGGCGAGGAGATTTTGTGTCTCCTCCGCCGTCGCACCCGGCCATTGCGCGGAAACCACCAGCAGTTTGACGGTGAAATTCGGGTCTTCGTTCCGTCCAAGCCGCGCGTAGGACAGGGCACCCGCGGCAAAAATCAACGCGATCAAAAAACCGGTGAGCGCGCGATGCCTGACCGCCCAGGCCGAAAGATTGAACCCGCTCACGCCCCCCCCGCGCGTATCGCGATCACTCGGTGGCCGGGCGAGTATCGGTGATGCGCACGCGCGCCCCGGGATCGAGCTTCTGCGCCCCGAGCGCGACCACCATCGCGCCTTCGGCGAGCCCGATGACAACCACGCGGTCCTGCTCCATGCGGCGAAGCGTCACCGCTTGCGCTTTCAGCGTGCCATCCGGCGCCACCAGCCAGACACTCGGCCCATCCCCGCGATCGATCAGCGCCGCCGCCGGCAGCATGACGATGCGATCGGTCTCGCGGGCCGGGAGATGGAGCGTCGCCGACATGCCGAAGGCGACGAAAGCGGGGGCATCCTCCAATACGTAACGCGCGGCGTAGGTGCGCAATCTTGGATCGGCGCTCGGCGCCAGTTCGCGCAGTGTCGCCGCCATGCCCACCCCAGGCCGTGCCCATAGCGTCACACTTGCGCCTGGACGATCGGCGTCGGGCAGTGCCTGTTCGGGGAGTTGCACGGCGATCTCGGGCGGGCCGGCCTCGGCGAGTTCGAACACCGGATCCCCCTCCCCGACCACGCTGCCGCGATCACGCAGCATGGCGGTGATCACGCCGTCCTGGGGGGCGCGCAATTCGCCATCGGATAGCCGGCGTTGGGCCAGGGCCAGCGCGGCGGCGGCGGCGGCGGCGCGTTCCTCGGCGGTGCGGGCGGCGGCTTGCTTGGCGTCGTCGGCGGCGGCGGCGGTCCAGCCCTCGCGGCGGAGTTCGGCGCTGCGCCTGGCATCGGCGAGCGCCTGCGCCGCCTGGGCGCGGGCGGCGGCAAGATCGGCTTCGGCGCCGCCGACGGCGAGGGCGAGGTCTTTGGGGTCGAGCCGCGCCAGCACGTCTCCCGCCTTCACATGCGCGCCGATATCGACCAGGCGCTCGGCAATACGCCCGCCCGCCCGAAAACCGAGCACCGGCGCCCGGCGCGGCGCGATGACACCGCTATAGGCGCGCGTCTCGGCGTCCGTGGTGAGCGCGACCGAAACCACCTGCACCGGGCGCGGCAACGGATCGACGCTCGCCACCGTCCGCTCGAGACAGCCGCCGAGCAGCACGGGGAGGATCACGGCGAAAAGGCGCGGGAAGCGGGATAGGGCGGGCATGGCGTCTCTCCAGGCGAGGCCGGAGAGTGACTGATGATATGACGTTTGTCAATAATCGTCAGGAAACTAAAGTCAGATCTCCGGGATATCCGGGCGCAAGGCACGCAAGCAGAACGTCGCCGTGCGCTCGGCGATCACCTCGAGATTTTCGCCCATCGCCAGACATTTTTCGACCAGCGCGGGATGGGTGAACACGGCGCAAGAACCGTGGAGGAAACGCACGACATCCTCGCCCTCCAGCCGGGCGAAAACGCCCCTTGCCTGCCCCTCGCTGACGATGTGGCGAAAAGCGGCATCGATCTCCCTGATATGTTGCTCGACGATCGGCCAATTTTCTTGCAACGCGGCGGCGACCATGTCGTGCATCCGTCGCTCTTTGAAAAGCCGCTCTTCGGTCTGGCGCCGCAGGCGGTGAAACAAGGCGCGCAGGCGCGCAGGCGGCGTGCCGGGGCCACGCGCCACTTCCCAGGCCGCGGCATCGAGGTCGGCGAGGATGCGCGCGCAGATTTCCTGGTTGATCGCGGCCTTGCTGGCAAAGAAGCGATAGACATTGGCCGGCGACATGCGAAGCTCGCGGGCGATGTCGGCGACCGTCGTTTTCTGGTAGCCGAGCGTGCGAAACAGCCGTTCCGCCGCGTCGGCGATGGCGGCGCGCGTCGCAAGGCCGGCGGGCGTCAGATCGGAAGCAGACGGGGCTGACATGGCGTTCAACATATGATGACAAGCGTTATCTGTCATCCCCCGGCCGCGCATCCCGCCAGGCTTTCGCGCTATCGCCGCCACCTCAGGCGAGGGCGCAATGGGTGGGAACAAATCCAGTTGCGGCGCGCCGTCCATTGACCAAGTC
>JAKCCP010000164.1 GCA_021841985.1 Pseudomonadota bacterium
TGGCGAGACTCTCGGTCTTGCCCGGCGGGCGGGCCAGGCCATCGCCGGTTTCGACAAGGCGCGGGAATGGCTGATCTCCGGCCGCGCCGGCCTCGTGGTCGCGGCGCGCGACGGCAGTGCCGACGAACGGGCCCGGTTTCTGACGGCCGGGTTTCTGGCGGCGATGAAGGCCGGGGCGGCGGTGGCGGTGGTCGATCCGCTGTCCGGCGCTGATCTGGGGCGGATTTTCGCCCGCGAGCGGGTGGTGCATGTCGCACTCGCGTCCGGGCGGCTTGCGGCCACGGTGGCGAGCGATGCCGCGCGCCTCGCCGGAATCGAGGGCGGGGTTGTGGCGCCGTCGGGAGATGCGGCTTGAGGATTGAACGCAAGCGGTCCAATGATGCGCGCGGATCGGGATGCGCGCGGAGTGGAATGCGCGTGGATTGGCGGCCTGGCCGCCAGGCTGAAGCCAGGCGGAAGACGGACAGGGTACAGAGCACAGGGTACGGGCGGATCAATGACTGAAGGTAACGATCAGGACAGCGGTAAAGGGCGGCTTTCGCTTCGGCCGGGCGGACGGCTTGAAGGCGGACGCACCGTCGATGCCGGCTCGGTGCGCCAGAGCTTCAGCCATGGCCGCTCGAAAGTGGTGCAGGTCGAGGTGCGCAAGAAGCGGAGCAGCGCCCCCGCGGCGAGCCCCGGCGCGCCGTCCCTCCCGGCCGGGGAGAGTGTTTCCGGCCGCACCGAGCCGGCGAGCCGCATGCCGGGCCGCGGCGCCGCCGGCAGTGGCCGGGCGTTGACCGCGACCGAACTCGCCGCTCGTCAGCGCGCCCTCGTCGAGCAGCAGCGCGAATCGGCGCGGCGCGAGGCCGAACGTCGCGAGCAGGAAAAGATTTCCATCCTTTCCGCCGCCGAGGAAGCGCGTCGGCGTGAGGAGGATGCCCGCCGCGCGGCCGAGGAAGAGGCCCGCCAGGCCGCCGAGGAAGAGGCCAAACGCCGTGCCGCCGAGGAAGACGAGGCGCGCCGCGCCACCGCCGCCGCGCAGCCGGCGCCGGCCGTCGCCAAGGGTGGCGAGGACGCCGAGCGCCGCGCCGCGCCCAGGCTCGCCCCCCGGACCGCGCCCCACGCCGCGCCGGGGGCCAAGCCGGCGGCGCCCACCGAGACGCTGCGTCTGCGCGCCGCGCGCGGCGAGGAAGATGAGGAAGCGCGTCCGGCCCGCCGCCCCGGCGGCGCCGCGCCGGCGCGCAAGCCGCAAGTGCCGGCGGTCAAGAAGACCGCCGAGGATCGCCGCCGCGGCAGCCGCATCGATGTCCAGGCGGCGCTCGATGGCGAGGATGAGCGGGTACGTTCGCTCGCCTCCATGCGCCGCCAACGCGACCGCGAGCGGCGCCAGGCGGAACTCGACCGGCTACGTTCGGACCAGGTGAAAGTTGTGCGAGACGTGATATTGCCGGAAAATATTTCGGTGCAGGAATTGGCGAACCGGATGGCGGCGCGGGCGCCGGAGGTGATCAAGGCGCTGATGAAGCTCGGGGTGATGGCGACCATCACCCAGACCATCGACGCCGATACCGCCGAGCTTGTGGTCCAGGAATTCGGCCACCGCGCCAAGCGGGTCTCCGAATCCGATGTCGAGATCGGCCTCGCCGGCGCCAGCGACGACGATGCGGCGCTGATCCGGCGCCCGCCGGTGGTTACCGTCATGGGCCATGTCGATCACGGCAAGACCTCGCTCCTCGATGCCCTCCGCGCGACCGACGTCGCCGCCGGCGAGGCGGGCGGGATCACCCAGCATATCGGCGCCTATCAGGTGCGCCTTGGTTCCGGCGACAAAATCACCTTCATCGATACGCCCGGCCATGAGGCGTTCACCGCGATGCGCGCGCGTGGCGCCGGTGTCACCGATATCGTCGTCCTGGTGGTCGCCGCCGATGACGGGGTGATGCCGCAGACCATCGAGGCGATCCGTCACGCCAAGGCCGCCGGCGCGCCGATCATCGTCGCCATCAACAAGATGGACAAGCCCGGCGCAAAACCAGATCGTGTTCGGAACGATCTCCTGAGCCACGACATCGTCGTCGAGTCGCTGGGCGGCGATACCCAGGAGGTCGAGGTCTCGGCGCTCAAGCGCACCGGCCTCGACAAAGTCGAGGAAGCGATTCTCCTGCAGGCGGAAATCCTCGATCTCCGCGCCAATCCCGAGCGCGCCGCCGAGGGCACCGTCATCGAAAGCCGGCTCGATCGCGGGCGCGGTCCGGTCGCGACGGTCCTCATCCAAAAGGGCACCCTTCGCCAGGGTGACATCGTCGTTGCCGGCGCCGAATGGGGCCGGGTGCGGGCGATGCTCGATGATCGCGGCCAGCCGCTGCGCGAGGCGCTGCCGTCGGCGCCGGTCGAGATTCTCGGTCTCGCCGGCGTGCCGCTCGCCGGCGAGCCGCTGGTCGCGGTCGAGAACGAGGCGCGGGCGCGCGAGATTTCCGAATTCCGCCAGCGCAAGGCGCGCGAGAAGGTCAATGCCGGGGTCGCCGCCGGGCGCGGCACTCTCGACCAGATGCTGGCGCGCATCCAGGCCGGCGAGCAGAAAGAGGTCGCGGTCCTGATCAAGGCCGATGTCCAGGGTTCGGCGGAAGCGCTCGCGGTCACCGTCACCAAGCTCGGCACCGAGGAGGTCAAGGTTCGCGTCCTCCACGCCGGCGTCGGCCAGATCACCGAGAGCGATATTCAACTCGCCAAGGCCTCGGAAGCGGTCGTCGTCGCGTTCAATGTCCGCGCCACCTCGCAGGCCCGCGAACTGGCGAGCCGCGAGGGCGTCGATATCCGCTATTACAGCATCATCTACGAGGTCGCCGACGACGTCGAAAAACTGGTGCGCGGCAAGACGGCGCCGAAAGCGCGCGAGAAATTCTTGGGCTATGCCGAAATCCGCAAGGTGTTCGAGATCACCAAGGTCGGCAAGGTCGCCGGCTGCATGATCACCGAGGGCGTGGTCAAGCGTGGCGCCGGGGTGCGGCTGCTCCGCGACGGCGTGGTCATCCACCAGGGCGAGCTTTCGCAGCTCAAGCGCTTCAAGGATGATGTCCGCGAAGTCGCGCGCGGCTATGAATGCGGCCTCTCTTTCGCCGGGTTCAACGATCTGCGCGAGGGCGACATGGTCGAATGCTTCGAGACCGAGCTGGTCGCGGCATGAAGCCGACCGGACCCAGCCAGCGGCAATTGCGGGTCGCTGAGGAGATCCGCCACGTGCTCGCCGCGGTGTTCGCGCGCGGCGGGTTTCGCGACCCCGCTCTCGCCGCCGCCCGGATCACCGTCACCGAAGTGCGGATGAGCCCCGACCTGCGTCACGCGACGGTGTTCTTCGTGCGCCTCGGCCGCGCCGACGGCGCCGATCTGCTTCCCGCCCTCGCGCATGCCCAGCCCTTCCTGCGCGCCCAGGTCGCGCACGCCATGCGCCTGAAATTCGCGCCGAGCCTGCATTTCGAGGTCGATACCTCGCTCGACTACGCGGCGGAGATCAACACCCTCCTCCACTCTCCCGACGTCGTCCGCGATCTCGGCTGACATCAGGGAGGGGAGGGGGATGCGTAAACGGCGCGGGCGGGCGCTCGATGGCTGGCTGGTCGTGGACAAGCCCGCCGGCATGACCAGCACCGATGTCGTCAACCGTGTCCGCCGCGCCTTCGGGGCGCAGAAGGCGGGGCATGGCGGCACGCTCGACCCGCTGGCGACGGGGCTGCTGCCGGTCGCGTTCGGTGCCGCGACCAAGACCGTGCCGTATGTGATGGATGGCACCAAGCTCTATCGTTTCACGCTCCGCTTCGGCGAGGCGCGCGATACCGACGACGCCGACGGCGCGGTGACCGCGACCTCCGCGGCGCGGCCCGATGACGCCGCGATCCGGGCGGCGCTGCCGGCCTTTCGCGGCGCGATCATGCAGGTGCCGCCGGTGTTTTCGGCGGTGAAGGTCGCGGGCGAGCGCGCCTATGACATGGCGCGCGAGGGGCGGGCGCCGGATTTGCCGCCGCGCCCGGCCCGCGTCGACCGCTTCGAGCTGATCGCCCGCCCCGATCCCGAGACGGCGGTGTTCGAGGTCGCCTCCGGCAAGGGCGTTTACATGCGGAGCCTCGCGCGCGACCTCGCGCTCGCCTGCGGCACCCTCGGCCATGTCGCGGCGCTCAGGCGGCTGCGGGTCGGGCCGTTCGACGAGACGATGGCGATTTCGCTGGACAAGATCGTGGGAAGCGGCGATACGGAGCCCGCTTCTCCGGATCTCCTGCTTCCGGTCGCGACCGCGCTGGCCGACATCCCGGCGCTGGCCTTGACGGACGTGGAGACCAGCGGCCTTCAGCACGGCCAGGCGATCAGCCTGGTGACCCTGATGGGCCGCATTCCATCCCAGGCCGACCCGGAAGGCGGGTTGGTGCGAGCGATGGCGGGGAGGCGCGTGATCGGGCTCTGCCGGCTGGAGGATGGCTGGCTCTGCCCCGAGCGCCTGTTGTAACCCCTCATCTGGAGAGAAATCCCGATGTCGATCACACCCGAGCGCCGCACGGCGCTGGTTTCCGAATACGCGACCCATCCCGGCGATACCGGCAGCCCGGAAGTGCAAGTGGCGCTGCTCTCTGAACGGATCGGCAACCTGACCGAGCATCTCAAGACCCATGCCAAGGATTTCCACAGCCGGCGCGGGTTGCTGATGCTGGTCGGCCAGCGCCGCGGCCTGCTCGATTACCTCAAGCGCAAGAATGTGCAGCGCTACGAGGGCCTGATCAGCCGCCTCAATCTCCGCCGCTGAGGCCAGGGCGGCAGGGCGGCAAGAACGACATGGTGTTGCTGGTGGCCGCGCTTATATAGCGGTCATCGGCGCCGACTCCGCGCCATGGGGGCGCGGAGCAATGGGCCGGGACGATCCCGGCCGCCGCGATCGCGGTGGAACGTCGGCTGATTAATCCAGGCACCCCGCGTGCGAACCGGGATGCAGGTTCGAAGCGGCGCCTCCGGCCGCATGGTTCGTGGCTCTCCAGGGCATCTGCCCAACCGGGCACCCGCCCCAAGAGAGCCCGCCCGTGCGACCCGAGACGCCGGCCTGCATCGTAGGTTGGAATTTTCCGCCGGCAGCCTCACCGCGTCGCGCCTTGGTTCGAAGGACGACGAAGACGATGTTCACGCATTTCCGCAAGGAGATCTCCTGGGGTGGGCGCCCGCTGGTGCTGGAGACCGGCAAGGTCGCGCGCCAGGCCGACGGCGCGGTGATGGCGCGCTATGGCGATACCATCGTGCTCTGCACCGCGGTCGGCGCCAGATCGGCGCGGCCGGGACAGGATTTCTTTCCGCTGACGGTCAACTACCAGGAGAAAACCTTTGCCGCCGGGCGCATCCCGGGCGGCCATTTCAAGCGCGAAGGCCGCCCCTCGGAGCGCGAGACGCTGACCAGCCGCCTCATCGACCGCCCGATCCGGCCGCTTTTTCCCGAGGGGTTCCGCAACGAGATCCAGGTCATCGCGACGGTTCTCAGCCATGATCTCGAGAACGATCCCGACATCGTCGCCATGATTGGCTGCTCGGCGGCGCTGACGCTCTCGGGCATTCCGTTTTTCGGCCCGATCGGGGCGGCGCGGGTCGGCTATATCGATGGCCAGTACGTGCTCAACCCGACGCTCGCCGAGCGCGAGAATTCGGCGCTCGATCTCGCCGTCGCCGGCACCACGGAAGGGGTCTTGATGGTCGAGAGCGAGGCGCGGGAATTATCCGAGGAGGTCATGCTCGGCGCCGTCACCTTCGGCCATGCCGCGTTCCAGCCGGTGATCGCGGCGATCATCGCGCTCGCGGAACAAGCGGCGCGCGAGCCGTGGGAGCTGCCGCAGGCGGATGAGGGCGTCCGCGCCCTCGCCGCCCGCATCGACGCCCTCGCCCGCGCCCCGCTCGCTGACGCCTATCGGGAGAAGGTCAAGCAGGCCCGCCAGGAGAAGGTCGCGGCGGTGAAGAAATCCGTGCTCGCCACCTTGGCCGCCGAGGAGGGCGGGGTCGATCCCGAGCGCGTCAAGGCTTTGTTCAAGGATCTCGAGGCCGATATCGTGCGCAACGCGGTGCTCGATACCGGTCTCCGCATCGACGGCCGTGATACCAAAACCGTGCGCCCGATCGTCGCCGAGGTCGGGGTTCTGCCGCGCGCCCATGGCAGCGCGCTCTTCACCCGCGGCGAGACCCAGGCGCTTTGCGTCGCGACCCTCGGCACCGGTCAGGACGAGCAGTTCATCGACGCGCTGGAGGGGGATTATCGCGAGCATTTCATGCTCCACTACAATTTTCCGCCCTATTCGGTGGGCGAGACCGGGCGCATGGGCAGCCCCGGGCGGCGTGAGATCGGGCATGGCAAGCTCGCCTGGCGCGCGATCCATCCGCTGCTGCCGGCCAAGGACAAATTTCCCTATACCCTTCGCCTGGTGAGCGAGATCACCGAAAGCAACGGCAGCTCCTCGATGGCGACGGTGTGCGGCAGCTCGCTCGCGCTGATGGATGCCGGCGTGCCGCTCGCCCGGCCGGTCGCCGGGATCGCCATGGGGCTGATCAAGGAGGCGCGGAAATTCGCCGTTCTTTCCGATATTCTCGGCGATGAGGACCATCTCGGCGACATGGATTTCAAGGTCGCCGGCACCGATCAGGGCGTCACCAGCCTGCAGATGGACCTCAAGATCGCCTCGATCACGCCGGAGATCATGCGGATCGCGCTCGATCAGGCGCGGGAAGGCCGGATGCATATCCTCGGCGAAATGGCGAAGGCGATTTCCGGGGCGCGGAGTGACGTCGCCGCGACCGCGCCGCGCATCACCGTGATCAATGTGCCGAAGGAAAAAATTCGCGAGGTGATCGGCACCGGCGGCAAGGTGATCCGCGAGATCGTCGAGCAGACCGGCACCAAGATCGACATCGAGGACGACGGCACGATCAAGATCGCGGCGACCGACCCGGCGCAGGCGCAGGCCGCGATCGACTGGATCCGCGGCATCGTCGCCGAACCCGAACTCGGCGTGGTCTATACCGGCAAGGTGGTCAAGACCGCCGATTTCGGCGCGTTCGTGAACTTCCTCGGCTCGCGCGACGGGCTTGTCCATATCAGCGAGCTGTCCACCGGGCGGGTCGCCAAGACCGGCGATGTCGTCTCCGTCGGCGACGCGGTGAAGGTCAAGGTGATCGGCTTTGACGAGCGCGGCAAGGTCAAGCTCTCCATGCGCGTCGTCGATCAGGCGACGGGAGAGGATATCAGCGAGAAGGTCGGCCCCAAGGGCGGCCGGCGCGATCGGGCGGAAGGCGAATAGGCCGGCGCGGCGGGCGCGCCCCCCGGCTTGGGCGGCGCGCTTTTCCTTGCCCGGGACGAAAAACCCGGGCAGAACGCTGCGCAATCGGCGCGTGCGGCAAAGGGGATGGAGGGGCCGGGCGATCATGAAGGCGATCAATGCGATAAGGATGGGCGGGGTCGAAGTGCTCCCCCTGGTCGAAGGCGGCAAAGGCATTTCGGTCTCCAACGGCAAAACCTCCGGCCATTGGGCGGCAGGCGGCGGCGTCGGCACGTTCAGCGCCGTCAACGCCGATGAGCACGACCCGAGCGGCGCGCCGATCCTCGAGGTCTATCGCGGCCGCACCCGGCGCGAACGGCA
>JAKCCP010000131.1 GCA_021841985.1 Pseudomonadota bacterium
TACGTCAGAGCCCGACTCCGCCCCGCCTGACCGGCGCCCGCACCAAGGTTTGCGTTCCCGTCATCCATTCGATCGTTGGCGTTCAGAGCGTGCGGCACCTGCGTGCCCACACTTTTGCCCCTCTTACGCACTCGACCATGCGCCGCGCGCGCCTTGGCCGGCCTGGCTGAGCCGTGAAATCTGGCCGCCGGCGCCGCCCGTGCCGCCTGAGCAGGGCCGACCCGCCGCCGCGAACGAAGCGGGGATTGCGGCGGTTGTCTCGAAAGTTGCACGTGCAAGCGAAGGAAATCGCAACGGCATCCTCTACTGGGGCGCCAAACGCCTCGCCGAAAAGCGGTTGAGCGCGCGCGAGATCGAAACCTTGCTGGCGCCCGCAGCGATTTCCGCCGGGCTCTCGGAACTCGAAGCGCGGCGCACAATCGCCAGCGCTGGGGGGCGGTGATGGACATGCGCGCCGATTGGCTTGGCCCCGAGCCGCCGCCCGAGACCGAGCACGCGGATGCTGATAGCGAAACGGCGCCGCTGCCGCTACTGCTCGCCGCCGAAATCGAGCCGGTGCTCGACGCCGCCGAGCTTGTGCAAGGGCTGCTCGGAGCCGGGACCGCCGCAATCCTCTACGGCGAGAGCAATAGCGGAAAAACCTTCCTCGCGACCGATCTCGCGCTTTCGATCGCCGCCGGACGCGCCTGGGCTGGGCGCCGCGTTGAGCGAGCCGGCGTGATTTATTGCGCTCTCGAAGGAGGGCATAGCTTTCGCAACCGCGTGGTCGCGTGGCTGCGGCATCACAAGATCGACCCGGCCGGGTTGCCATTCGTCGCGATCCCGAGCGCGATAAATATGCTCGACCCCGGTGCCGACCTGGCAAAGCTGGCCAAAACAATTGCCATCGCCTCGGCGCGGCTCGGCTGCGCGGTAGGGCTGATTGTCATCGACACGTTATCGCGCGCACTCGCGGGCGGTGACGAAAATAGTCCCGAGGATATGGGCTCATTGGTTCGCAATGCGGATTGGCTGCGGCAAGCGACCGGCGCGGCGGTTCTGTTCATCCACCATTCTGGCAAAGACCTGACACGGGACGCGCGCGGACATTCCTTACTGCGCGCGGCGGTGGATACCGAGATCGAGGTCGCGGATCGCGAAGGCGCCCGCGTGGCGGTGGTGACAAAACAGCGAGACCTACCGAAGGGCGGCGAAATCGGGTTCAAGCTGGTGCCCGTGCCCCTCGGACACAACCGGCACGGCGAGGAAGTGACTTCCTGCATCGTCGAGACGATGACCGCCGTTGGCATCGCGCCGCGCAATCGCCTGCCGCCGCAAGTCCGCGTGATCCTCGACAAGTTGCATGACCTTTGCGCCGGCGGCGGCGAGCTATTGCCGACCGGGGACGGCTTTCCGCCGCCGCCGGCCCGTGGCGTGAGGCATGAGGTTTGGCGCGCCGCAGCGGATTCCGTGCTCGGGCACCTTGGGGACCAATCCCGCAAACGTACGTTCAACCGGGCGGTGGAGTCGCTGCTGGCACGCAAGATCGTCGGCTCATGGGACGGCTGGGTTTGGGCCGCCCGTCCCGGACAAGCGGGCTGAGCGGGACAAGCGGTTTTGTCCCGTTTGTCCTTTTGCAGTTGGAATCTATGTTTTCTTTGTCCGTCTCGCTTGTCCCGCCCGGACAGACAGGGACAACCCCCTATAGGGTTGTCCCGTTGTCCCGGTCCCGCGGCGAGAAAGGAATGCTGACCGAAATTCCCCTTGCTATGTTCGAAAAGGAATAACCAATGCACGAACCCCAGACCCCCGCCGATGCCGAAACCCAGCGGCTCGCCGAGGAAACGCCGTGATCGCCCGCCCCGCCCCGTGGCGTGCTACCGGCTCGCCCTGCACCGATGGCGCCGAAACCCCGGCCCAGGCCGCACGGGCGATCGCCGCGGCGGCCGAGCAACTACGCCCAGACTGGCAACAACCCGAGCGGTTTTTCGAAGCGAAGAGTGAGCTTGTGGACGCTGCTCGCGCCTTGGCCGCAACCTTGGAAAGGAACTGAACCATGAGCGATGATCCCACACAGCCATCAGAGCCCCCCGCAGTGAACGGCGGTTTTATCGTGCCCAGCCATGGGCGCGGCAGGTTGCGGCCGTTCCAAGCCGGCCAGAGCGGAAACCCGGCCGGCCTGAGCGGCCGATACGGCGAGGTAGTCCGCCTGGCCCGCGAGGCCAGCCCGGAAGCGATGCGAGCCATGATCGAGATCATGCGCAACCCCGACGAAGAAACCCGCGCCCGGATTGTAGCGATCGAAGGGATTTTGAACCGAGCCTATGGGCGCCCGCGCGATATGAAGGACGAGGCCCCGGCGCCGATTTTCGATGCGAACAAGATGAGCGAGCGCCAGCTTAAACTGGCGATCACGGCGCTGCGCTTGGCGCGCGAGGTTGGCCCGACGCCGCCGGCCGAGCCGGAGGGGGAATCGACAGATGAGTGAGCCGCCCGACGACGCCGAAGCCGCCCATCGCTACCGGCTTACGCAGGCCGAGCGCATGATCGAAGCCTGGCGCGATTACTGCGCGGGCGAAGGGCGCAGCGATGCGATCGACCTCGCCGATCCGGCGCAGGCGGCGGAATTTGTGCGCGTGTGGCGGGCGCGGCTGGCATGGTCCGGGTTTGCCGCCGGCATCAGTGGAGACGGGCGGTAATTTTGCGTCGCGTGACGCGAAAAGCGGCGTTCGATGGCGCTAGAAAACGCTTGCCACCACACTCTCAAATGGCGAGAATGTGCCATGGCGCTGTTGTTCGCCCCCGCTGCCGCGAGAGAGATCGAGCGCATGCCGAAAGCTGATCGAGATCGCCTGATGCAGGCATTGCAAGCGGTGGCGGATGAGCCTTCGCGGCGGCTGCCGTTCGTCACCGAGATGGCCGGGCGGCCGGGTGAATGGCGCCTGCGGAAAGGGAATTGGCGCGCGATCTTTCGCGTCGAACAACAAGACGTGGTGGTGCTGCTCGTCGGGCATCGCCGGGAGATTTACCGATGAATGCCATGTTGAAGATCAAGCCGGTTGCCGAAACGGCGGACACGGTGACGCTGCGCCGGGCCGATCTCGAAGCGCTGATCGAGGCGATCGAGGATGCCGAGGATCGCGCCGCCCTGGCCGCCCTCGACCGCCAAGAGGCCGCGCTTGGCCGCGAGCGGGCGCGGGGGCGGTATCTGACGGCGGCGGAAGTGCAACGCCTTTGTGATGGCGCCTCCCCGCTCGCCCTATGGCGGCGCAAGCGTGGCCTGACGCAAATTGCCTTGGCGCACCTGGCTGGCGTGGCACCGTCCTATGTCGCCGATATCGAGCGGGGGGCGAAACGCGGCAGTGTCACGGTGCTGGCGAAGCTGGCGGCCGCGCTCGATATCGAGGTGGGAGACCTGATCCGGCCAGCGCCGATCGCCGCGTGAGCGGCCATCTCGTGCCATCTCGCTTCTCGTTGGTAAGTCGGGGGAACGAATGCGGCTGAGCTGGAATGAAATCCGGGCGCGGGCTGCAAAATTCGCCGAGGAATGGCGGAATGCACGCTATGAAAAGGGCGAGACGCAGAGTTTCTACAACGAGTTTTTCGAGATTTTCGACATCCGCCGGCGCCGTGTGGCCAGCTTCGAGGCGCCGGTGCGCACGCTCGGCGGGCGGCGCGGGTTTCTCGATCTGTTCTGGAAAGGCACCCTTCTCGTTGAGCAGAAAAGCGCCGGGCGCGATCTGAAGCCGGCCAAAAAGCAGGCGCTCGATTATTTTCCGGCGCTGTCGGAGGACGCGCTTCCCCGCTATCTCCTGCTTTCCGATTTTCAGAGCTTCGAGCTTTATGACCTCGAAGAAGACACCGAGACCCGTTTTTCTCTCGCCGACCTTCCCCGCCATGTCGAAGCCTTCGGCTTCATCATGGGGGTGCAGACGCGCAGCTTCCGCGATCAGGATCCGGTCAACCTCCGCGCCTCGGCGCTCATGCAGCGGTTGCACGATGCGTTGCGCGCCTCTGGCTTCGCTGGGCACACGCTGGAGCTGTTCCTGGTGCGGCTTTTGTTCTGTCTATTCGCCGACGATACCGGCATTTTTCCCGAACGCGGCATGTTCAAAACCCTCATTGCCGAACGCACCCGCCCCGATGGTGGCGATACCGGGCTTCTGCTCGGCCAATTGTTCGAGGTGCTGAACCAGGCCGAGGATCGCCGGCAGACGACGCTCGATGCCGATCTCGCGCTCTTTCCCTATGTCAATGGCGATCTCTTCGCCGAACGCTTGCCGCTTCCGGCCTTCGATTCGGGCATGCGCGGGCTGTTGCTCGCCGCCTGTGATTTCAACTGGGATGCGATTTCACCGGCGATTTTCGGCGCGTTGTTCCAGGGGGTGATGTCGGACAAGGAACGCCGCGCCAAAGGCGCGCATTACACCACCGAGAAGAACATTCTTAAGGTTATTGAACCGCTTTTCCTCGATGATCTGCGCGCCGAGTTTTCCCGACTCAAGACGCGGCGCGATACTGGGCGCGAACGGGCGTTGCGCGCCTTTCATGACCGGCTCGCAGGTCTCAAATTTTTTGACCCCGCGTGCGGTTGCGGCAATTTTCTTGTCATCGCTTATCGCGAATTGCGCGCGCTGGAGATCGAATTGCTGCGCGAGCTTGTTTCGCAAGATCAGCGCGTGCTCGACGTCGCCCATCTCTCACGCATCGATGTTGATCAGTTCTTCGGCATCGAGCTGGAAGAGTTTCCGGCGCGCATCGCCGAGGTCGCGCTGTGGATGATGGACCACATCATGAACAACCGGCTTTCGCTCGCGTTCGGCGAAGCCTATACGCGCATTCCGCTCAAGAAATCACCGCACATCCATAACCAGGACGCGCTGGAAATCGACTGGAACACGGTTCTGCCCGCCGATTCTTGCGCCTATGTGTTCGGCAATCCGCCTTTCAGCGGCTTTGTACTTCGCAATGCTCAGCGGCGGCGGCAGATGGAGGTTTTGGCACGCCTCGGCGCCCTTGGTTCGAGGCTGGATTACGTGACAGCGTGGTTTCTCAAGGCCGGTGAATACATTCAAGGTTCACAGGCGAAAATTGCCTTCGTTGCCACCAATTCGATCACGCAGGGCGAGCAGGTCGCACAGCTTTGGCCTGCCTTATTTGACCGATACCATCTGGAAATTGCCTTCGGCCATCGAACCTTCGCATGGGGTTCCGACGCCCGCGGCAAAGCACATGTGCATGTCGTGATTGTCGGCCTGACGCTGCACGATCAGCAACCTGCCGAAAAGCGCTTGTTCAGCTATGACGACATCGATGGCGACCCGACGGAAACCCGCCACGCCGCGCTGGCCGCCTATCTGTTCGCGGCCGACACGCTGACCAACCCACATGTCGTGATCAGGCGCACAGGGCGGCCTTTCGCGCCCGTGCCGATCCCCCATGTCGGATCGAAGCCAGTCGATGGCGGTCATTTGATTGTCAACGGGCTGGAACGCGCCCAATTGATCGCAGCCCATCCGGACTCCGCCAATTTCATCCGCCCCTATGTCGGCGGCGAGGAACTGCTCAACGGTGGAGACCGCTGGATCATCTGCGTCCAGAACGCATCGCCGCAACAATTGCATCGCTGGGGCGCTATCCGCCGCCGCATCGAGGCGGTGAGAGCCTATCGTTCGAGTGGCGACGCAGGCCGACTTGCCAACGCGCTTGCAGATCGTCCCGCCGAATTCCATGTCACTGTCATTCCTGAAAAGCCGTTTTTGGCGCTGCCGGAAGTCAGCTCCGAACGGCGAGAGTATTTGCCGGTATGCTGGCTCGCGCCTCCCGTCGTGCCAAGCAACAAGGTGATCTTGATCGACAATCCGAACCTTTGGTTATTCGGTTTGCTGTCGTCGCGGCAGCATGCGGCCTGGCTGCGCCATGTCGGCGGCCGGCTGGAAAGCCGTTATCAGTACTCGACCGGCCTGGTTTACAACACCTTCCCCTGGCCGGATGCGGATGAGAGCCAGCGCCAGCGGATCGAGGCGTTGGCGCAAGCGGTGCTTGACGCGCGGGCGCAATTCCCCGGCGCGACGCTGGCCGCGCTTTACGATCCCGATCTAATGAAACCGGCGCTCCGCCGCGCCCATGCGGCGCTCGATCGCGCGGTGGACCGGCTCTATCGCCCCGCCCCGTTTACCTCCGAGCGCGAGCGCGCCGAGCACCTGTTCGCGCTCTATGAACGCCTGAGCGCGCCGGCGCTCGCCGCCATGCAGCCGGCCGTCAGAAAGCGAAAATCCGTCGCCGCTCGCCAGTCGTTCTGATGACGGCGACGGCGATGAGCACGGCGCGGATCATGGCGGCAGGATAGCGCGCGGGCGATCGCTACCTCTGGCCGAAGCAACCCGGCGCCGTCCCAAGGGGGCGATTTCCGAAAAGTTGGTTGCCATGTGGTTGCCAGGGTTTCTAGCCGGCCCTCTCGCCCATCGCTAACCCATTGAAACTATTGGCGGACCCGACACGATTCGAACGTGCGACCTTCGCCTTCGGAGGGCGACGCTCTATCCAGCTGAGCTACGGGTCCGGCAGCGCCTCATACCGCGAACCCGCGAGCGCGGCAACAGGCCGGGTTTCACCCGATGCCGCATTGCGCCAAGCTGCATTGCGACAAGCTGGGGCCAGCCTCGCTTATTTTGCCTCGATCAATCCCCCACCCGCCCCTTACGCCGCCGTGCCGCCGACGGTGAGGGAGGCGAGCTTGAGCGTTGGCTGGCCGACGCCCACCGGCACGCCCTGGCCGTTCTTGCCGCAGGTGCCGATGCCCGGGTCGAGCGCCAGGTCATCGCCGATCATCTCGACCCTGGTCAGCGCCTCCGGTCCGTTGCCGATCAAGGTCGCCCCCTTGACCGGCGCGCCGACGCGGCCATCCTCGATGAGATAGGCCTCGGAGGCCGAGAAGACGAATTTGCCCGAGGTGATATCAACCTGCCCACCGCCGAAATTCACCGCGTAGAGACCGCGCTTGACCGAGCGGATCATCTCCTCGGCGGTCGTGTTGCCGCCCAGCATGATGGTGTTGGTCATGCGCGGCATCGGGGCGTGGGCGTAGGATTGGCGGCGGCCATTGCCGGTCGGGCGCATACCCATCAGGCGCGCGTTCTGCCGGTCCTGCATGTAGCCGGCGAGGATGCCGTCCTCGATCAGCACGGTGCGCGCCGAGGGCGTGCCCTCGTCGTCGATGGTGAGGCTGCCGCGCCGATCGGGAAGTGTGCCGTCATCAACCACGGTGACGCCGGGGGAGGCGATGCGCTGGCCGAGCAGGCCGGCGAAGGCGGAGGTTTTCTTACGGTTGAAATCGCCCTCCAGCCCATGCCCGATCGCCTCGTGCAGCAGGATGCCGGGCCAGCCGGGGCCGAGCACCACCGGCATCTCGCCGGCCGGCGCCGCGTGGCTCGCAAGATTGACCAGCGCCTGGCGCAACGCCTCATCGACGGCGTGGTGCCAATTTTCCTCGCCGGTGACGCGGCCGTAGTCGAAGCGCCCGCCGGTGCCGAAACTCCCGGTTTCGCGCCGCCCATTGGCCTCCACCACCACCGCGACGTTGAAGCGAGATCGGAA
>JAKCCP010000382.1 GCA_021841985.1 Pseudomonadota bacterium
GCTGGCAAAAGCCGCGCGGCCTTTGCCCTTGCCGACGCCTATGCGCTGTTCCCGCGCTTGGCCGAACGCGCCAGCGCCCCGGCCGGCGCGCTTTCGGGCGGCGAGCAGCAGATGCTCACCATCTGCCGCACGCTGATGGGCAATCCGCGCCTGATCATGGTCGATGAACCGACCGAGGGGCTGGCGCCGATGATGGTCGCGCGGGTGCGCGATCTCCTCGCCGAGGTCGCGCGCCGCGGGGTCACGATATTGCTGGTCGAGCAGAAATTGGCGATCGCGCTCGAACTCGCCGAACGGCTCTATGTCATGGGCCATGGCAGCATCGTGTTCGAGGGCACCGCGGCGGAATTTTCGGCGAATGCGAAAATTCGCCACGAATGGCTGGAAGTGTGACAAGATCGAACGGCGGAGGAGATGAACATGGGCAATATCAACGCGGTGGTAACTTACGAAACCGCCGATGCCGGGCGCATCGCGATCATCGCGATGGATAATCCGCCGGTGAACGCGCTCGGCCATGCGCTGCGCAGCGGCCTCGTCGCCGCGATCGAGAAGGCGCGAGGCGATGGTGCGGTCGAAGCGGTGATGCTGATCGGAACACCTCGCGCCTTCTCCGCCGGCGCCGATATCAGCGAATTCGGCACGCCGCGCCAGCCGCCGAGCCTGATCGACATCGTCGCGCTGTTGGATGCGATGGGGAAGCCGGTGATCGCCGCGCTCAGCGGGCAGGCGCTCGGCGGCGGGTTCGAACTCGCCCTCGGCTGCCATTATCGCGTCGCCGCGCCGGCGGCGCGGGTCGGCCTGCCGGAGGTCAAGCTCGGCCTGCTGCCCGGCGCCGGCGGCACGCAGCGCCTGCCGCGCCTCGTCGGCGCCGAGGCGGCGGCACAGATCATCATCAGCGGCGACCCGGTGCCGGCGGCGAAGGCGCTGGCCATGGGCGCGATCGACGCCGTGCTCGAAGGGGATTTCCCTGCCGCCGCCCTCGATTTCACCCGCCGCGTGCTCGAGGCGGGGAAAAAACCGCCGCGCGTGCGCGACCGCGACGACAAGCTCGCCGCCGCCAAGGCCGATCCGGCATCGATCGACCGCGCGGTGGCCAAGCAGCTTCAGCGTCTGCGCGGCCTGCCGGCACCGAAAGCCTGTCTCGAGGCGGTGCGGGCCGCGGCAACGCTGCCCTTCGATGAGGGCCAGAAGAAAGAACTCGCGCTGTTCATGGAATTGCTGGGAAGCCCCGAATCGAAAGCCCAGCGCCACGTCTTCTTTGCCGAGCGCGAGGCCGCGAAGCTGCCCGATATGCCCGCCGGCACCAAGGAAAAGCCGATCGCCCGCGCCGTCGTCATCGGCGCCGGCACGATGGGCGGCGGCATCGCCATGTGTTTCGCCAATGCCGGGATTCCGGTGCGGGTGATCGAGACCGAGCAGGCGGCGCTGACCCGCGGGCTCGACAGGGTCGCCGAAAATTATCGCATCGCCATCTCGCGCGGCAGCCTGACCGAGGCGGAGAGGGAGCGCCGCATGGCGCAGATTTCCGGCACCATCGATTTCGGCGCCGTCGCCGAGGGCGACGTGGTGATCGAGGCGGTGTTCGAGGAGATGGATCTGAAACGCCGTGTGTTCACCGAGATCGATCGTCTCGCCAGACCCGCGGCACTGCTCGCGAGCAACACCTCGACGCTCGACATCAACGCAATCGCCGCTGTGACGAAGCGCCCCGAGGACGTGCTCGGGATGCATTTCTTCAGCCCCGCCAATGTCATGCGGCTCCTTGAAATCGTCCGTGCGAGCAAGACCTCTTTCACGGCGCTGGCAACCGCGCTCAGCATCGGCCGGCGCATCGGCAAGGTGACGTCGGTGGTCGGCGTTTGCGATGGCTTCGTCGGCAACCGCATGCTGGCGCGGCGCACGACGCAGGCGGAGATGCTGCTGCTCGAAGGCGCGCTCCCTTGGGATGTCGATGCCGCGGTCTTGGCGTTCGGCTTTCCGATGGGGCCGTTCGCGATGGGCGATCTCGCCGGGCTCGATGTCGGCTGGCGCATCAGAAAGGCGCGCGGCGTGAAAGCGGCGATTTCCGACACGCTCTGCGAGGCCGGACGGTTCGGCCAGAAAACCGGCGCCGGCTATTATCGCTATGAGCCGGGCTCGCGCACGCCGATGCCCGATCCCGAGGTCGAGAAAATCATCCTCGCGGCCTCGGAAAAACTCGCCATCACCCGCCGCCGGATCGACGCCGGCGAAATCACCGAGCGCATGATCTATCCGATGATCAATGAAGGCGCGCGGATTCTCGAGGAACGCATGGCGATGCGCGCGAGCGACATCGATATCATCTGGATCTATGGCTATGGCTGGCCGGTGTGGCGCGGCGGGCCGATGTTCCACGCCGATCAGGTGGGCTTGCCGCATATCCGCGACCGGCTCGCTCATTATGCGGCAACGAGCCCCGACAAGACCCTGAAACCGGCCCCGCTTCTGGAAAAACTCGCGGGCGAAGGCAGGGGTTTTGCGAGCCTGCCGGTGCAGACCATCGCCGTCTGAGCCGAATCCGGAGGGGAGAGACGTATCATGAGCGGGCAAAATCCGCATCCCTGGGAAGCGATCTACCCCCCCGGTCTCGACTGGGGGGTGGAGATCGTGACCGGCACCTTGACGGAAATGCTCGACGACGCGGTCGCCGCTTATGGCGACCGGCCGGCCTTCGAGTTCAACGGCCAGCGCATGAGCTTCGCCGAATTCGGCGCCGCCGTCGCGCGCGCCGCCGCCGGGCTCGCGCGCCTTGGCGCCGGGCCAGGGCGCTCGGTCGCGCTCTATCTCGCCAATCTCCCCTATCACCCGATCGCGTTTTTCGCGGTGCTTCTGACCGGCGCGCGCGT
Organism: Pseudomonadota bacterium; assembly: GCA_021841985.1. The sequence goes on from JAKCCP010000382.1 coordinate 2,871, forward strand.
CGTGCATCTCTCCCCGCTCGATCCGCTTCGCGCGCTCCGACGCAAGATGGAGGATAGCGAGGCAAGGATTCTGATCACCGCCAATCTCGCGGGCCTGCTTTCCCATGCCGAGGCGCTGCTGCGGGAGGGGGTCGCCGAACATCTCGTGGTCGGCGCCGCCGATGCCTGGGGGCCGCTTCCCGCCCCGCTTTCGCCCCGGCCCGAAGGCGCGATCGATTTCGCGGCCCTGGGCGAGGCTCCGGCGCCGGCTTCGTGGCCGCGTGTGACGTCGGATGACGTCGCCGTGTTGCAATATACCGGCGGCACCACCGGCCTGCCCCGCGCGGCGATGCTGACCCATGCCAATCTGACCGGCGCGATCTCGATCTATAATGCCTGGCTTGCCGGCACCGGACGCGCGCCGCAACCGGACGACAAGATCATCGGCGTGCTCCCCTATTTCCACATCTACGCGCTGACCAACGTGCTGCTGCTCGGCATTCGGAACGGCGTCGAACAGCTTTTGCGGCCGCGCTTCGATGTCGAGACCACGCTCCGCGACATCAGCGAGAAACGCGCGACCAATTTTCCCGGCGTGCCGACGATGTGGATCGCGCTCGCCAATCACCCCGACATCGAAAAATACGATTTGTCCTCGCTGCGCTCGATCGGCTCCGGCGGCGCGCCGCTGCCGCAAGACGTCGCCGAACGGCTGGAACGCCTCACCGGCCATCGCCTCGGCGGCGGCTGGGGGATGACGGAAACCTCGCCCGCCGGCACCTCGCTGCTGCCCGGCCAGGTCTACCGCGCCGGGCTGATCGGCGTGCCGCTGCCCGGGATCGAGATGGATATCGCCGCCCTCGATGATCCGCATCGCGTTCTTGCGCCCGGCGAACACGGCGAGATCCGCATCAAGGGGCCGAACGTCACCAAATCCTACTGGAAACGCCCGGAGGAAACCGAGAGCGCCTTCGCCGATGGCTGGTTCCTCACCGGCGATATCGGCTATAGGGACGAGACGGGGCAATTCTATCTCGTCGACCGCAAGAAGGACATGATCATCTCCGGCGGGTTCAACGTCTATCCGACGATGATCGAAAACGCGATCTATGAGCATCCCGCCGTCGCCGAGGTGATCGTGATCGGCGTCCCCGATGCCTATCGCGGCCAGACGGCGAAAGCCTTCGTTGTCTTGCGCGATGGCGCAACGCCGTTCATGCTCGAAGAATTGCGCGCCTTTCTCGCCGACAAGCTCGGGCGCCACGAATTGCCGACCGATCTCGAATTCCGCCAAACCTTGCCGCGCACCCCGGTCGGCAAACTTTCCAAGCGGGATCTGATCGCGCAAGAAGCGAGCAAGCAGATCGCCGACGTTGCCACGCCAGCTTGATAGACAGGAGCGAGAACCATGGTCGAAGCCGTCATCGTTGCCACCGCCCGCACCCCGATCGGCAAAGCCGGACGCGGCGCCTTCAATATCACCCATGGCGCCGATCTCGGCGGCCATGTCATCCGCCACGCCGCAAGCCGCGCCGGAATCGAGCCCGGCGAGGTGGAGGAGGTGGTGCTCGGCTGCGCGGCGCCGGAAGGGGCGACGGGCGGCAATATCGCCCGCCAGGCGGCGTTGCGCGCCGGCTTGCCGGTCAGCGTCTCGGGCATGACGATCAATCGTTTCTGCTCCTCCGGCCTGCAAGCGATCGCGATCGCCGCACAGCGCGTCATCGTCGATGGCGTCTCGATCGCGATTGCCGGCGGTCTCGAATCGATCAGCCTGGTGCAGGACCACGCCAACCGCCATCACGCCCGCAACGAATGGCTGGAGGCGCATAAGCCGGCGATCTACATGCCGATGATCGAAACCGCCGATATCGTTGCCGCGCGCTACAAAATCTCACGCGAGGCGCAGGATGAATACGCGCTGCAAAGCCAGCAGCGTATCGCTGCGGCGCAAAAGGAAGGAAGGCTCGCCGACGAGATCGTTGCGCTGAGCACGGTGAAGGCGGTCGTCGATAAGGAGACCGGCGCCGTCAGCCATCATCCGGTGACCCTCGAGCGCGATGAAGGCAACCGGCCCGATACCACGCTCGCCGGCCTCGCCGCGCTGAAGCCGGTGCGCGGGCCGGAGCATTTCATCACCGCCGGCAATGCGAGCCAGCTTTCCGACGGCGCCAGCGTCTGCGTCGTGATGTCGGATCGCGAGGCCGCGCGCCGCGGCTTGACGCCGCTCGGCGCGTTTCGCGGCCTTGCCGTCGCCGGCTGCGAGCCCGACGAGATGGGCATCGGCCCGGTCTTCGCCGTCCCCCGCCTGCTCCAGCGCCAGGGGCTGAAAATGGACGACATCGATCTCTGGGAGCTGAACGAGGCCTTCGCGAGCCAGGTGCTCTATTGCCGCGACCGGCTCGGCATTCCCAATGACATCCTCAACGTCGATGGCGGCTCGATCGCCATCGGCCATCCCTACGGCATGAGCGGATCACGCATGACCGGACACGCGCTGATCGAGGGCCGCCGGCGCGGCGCCAAGCGCGCGGTGATCACCATGTGCATCGGCGGCGGCATGGGTGCCGCCGGGTTGTTCGAGATTTTCTGAGGAAGGGACGTTCTTTTTCGGAAGTCGAAAGAACACCTGATAAATGCCTGCATAGGAGCGTGCCATGGATCTCGCGTTCACCAGGGAGGAAATCGCGTTTCGCGACGAAATGCGGCATTTCTTCCGCAACGAATTTCCCGAAACGATTCGCCGCAAGGCGAGCGAGGGGCGGCATCTTTCGCGGGAAGAGATGGTCACCGCGCAACGCTTCCTGAACGCCCGCGATCTCGCCGTGCCGCATTGGCCGAAAGAGTGGGGCGGGCGCGACTGGAGCCCGATCCAGACCTATTTCTATCAGGACGAAATGCAGCAGGCGAACGTGCCCTCGCCGCTGCCCTTCAATGTCAGCATGGTCGGCCCGGTCATCGCGACCTTCGGGAACGAGCGCCAGAAAAAGGAGCTTTTGCCGAAAATCGCCAATCTCGACATCTGGTTCTGCCAGGGTTTTTCCGAGCCGGGCTCGGGTTCCGATCTCGCGAGTTTGCGCACCAGCGCGCGGCGGGATGGCGATCATTACCTCGTCACCGGCCAGAAAACCTGGACCACGCTCGCGCAATACGCGGATTGGATCTTCTGCCTGGTGCGCACCGATCCCGCCGCCAAGCCGCAGGAAGGGATCTCGTTTGTGCTGATCGACATGACATCGCCGGGGATCACGGTGCGGCCGATCCAGACCATCGATGGCGGGCACGAGGTCAACGAGGTCTTCTTCGATGACGTCAAGGTGCCGCTGGAAAATCTCGTCGGGCAGGAAAACAAGGGCTGGGATTACGCGAAGTTCCTGCTCGGCAACGAACGCACCGGCATCGCCCGCGTCGGCACCTCGAAGGAGCGCATCCGGCGCATCAAGGAACTCGCGGCCCTCGAGCGCATCGGCGACCAAAGGGTGATCGATAATCCGCGCTTTCGTGAAAAGCTCGCCGCCGTCGAGGTCGAATTGAAGGCGTTGGAGCTGACGCAGTTGCGTGTCGTCGCCAATGAGCGGCGCGCTCAGCATGGCAAGCCCGATCCCGCCTCCTCGATCCTCAAGATCAAGGGCTCGGAAATTCAGCAGGCGACGACGGAGTTGCTGATGGACGTGGTCGGCCCCTACGCCATGCCCTATCAGCCGCAATTCGAGGCAGGCTGGAACGAGCCACCGATCGGCCCCGATTACGCCGCCCCCGCCGCGCCCACCTACTTCAACTGGCGCAAGATCTCGATCTATGGTGGCTCGAACGAGATCCAGCGCAACATCATCGCCAAGGCCATTCTCGGTCTCTGAGGGGAAAAATGGATTTCGATCTTAGCGAGGAACAGTCGCTGCTCAAGGACAGCGTCGAGAAACTCATCGCCCAGCATTATGATTTCGAGCAGCGGAAGAAATATCTGCAAACCTCGGAGGGCTGGTCGCCCGATCTCTGGGCGCGGTATGCCGAAATGGGGCTTCTCGGCCTCCCCTTCGCCGAGGCCGAGGGCGGGTTCGGCGGCGGCGCGGTCGAGACCATGATCGTCATGGAGGCGTTCGGGCGCGGTCTCGTGCTCGAACCCTATTTCGCGACCGTGGTGCTCGCCGGTGGGCTCTTGCGCCACGCGGCAAACCCGGCGCAGCGCGCCGAGCTGATCCCCGCGATCGCCGGCGGCACGTTGCGCATGGCCTTCGCCCATAACGAGCGGCAGGCGCGTTACGATCTCGCCGATGTCACCACCAGCGCCCGCGAAAGCGCCGGCGCCTGGCGCGTCACCGGCGACAAATCCCTCGTCCTTGCCGGCGCGCAGGCGGATCGGTTGATCGTCAGCGCGCGCGTCGCGGGGGCGCCGCGGGCGCATGACGGGATCGGGCTTTTTCTCGTCGATGCCGGCGCCCCCGGCGTCTCGCGGCGCGGCTATGCTTTGCAGGATGCGACACGCGCCGCGGAAATTTCTTTCAGCGACGTGCCGGCAACGCCGCTCGGCACGCCGGGGAAAGGTTTTCCGGTGATCGCGCGGGTTGTGGACGAGGCGATCGCGGCACTCTGCGCCGAGGCGGTCGGGGTGATGGCG
>JAKCCP010000225.1 GCA_021841985.1 Pseudomonadota bacterium
TGCTGTCATCCTCGGGCATTTCGGCGATCCGCGCCGAGACCGTCTCCTCCTTGCCGTCACGCCAGAGCACGACCGGCACCTCCGTCCCGATCGCCGTCTCCGCCACCATGCGCGGCAGGTTATGCAGCTCCTTCACCTCCTGATTGTTGAATTTCAGGATGATGTCGCCATTCTTGATCTGCGCCTTGTCGGCCGGCCCGCCTTCGGTGACGCCGGCGACCATCACCCCGCGCGGCTCCTTGAGGCCGAGGCTCTCGGCGATATCCGGCGTCACCTGCTGGATGCGGACGCCAAGCCAGCCGCGCCGCGGCTTGCCGTATTTCAGCAATTGCGCGACCACGGTTTTCGCCATGTTGGAGGGAATGGCGAAGCCGATGCCGATCGAGCCGCCGGAGGGCGAATAGATCGCGGTGTTGATGCCGATCACCTCGCCGTTCATGTTAAAGAGCGGCCCGCCGGAATTGCCGCGATTGATCGGCGCGTCGGTCTGGATGAAATCGTCGTACGGCCCCTGGCGGATATCGCGCCCGCGTGCCGAGACGATCCCCGCCGTCACCGTGCCGCCGAGGCCGAACGGATTGCCGATCGCGAGCACCCAGTCCCCGACCCGCATCGCGGACGAATCGCCGAACGAAAGCGCGTGCAGCGGCTTGTCCGGCTTGACCTGGAGCACGGCGATGTCGGTGCGGTCGTCGCGCCCGACCAGCTTGGCCTTCATCGAGGTGCCGTCCTGCAAGGTGACGGTGATTTCGTCCGCCCCGTCGATCACGTGATTATTGGTGACGATGATCCCGGAGCCATCGACCACGAAACCCGAGCCCAGGCTCTGCATCTTGCGCACCGGCCCCTCGTCCGGGCCGCCGCCTTGGCCGCCCCCCTGGCCGCCCCCCTGGCCGCCTCCTGGTCCGCCGGGGCGATTCTTTTCCATGAAATCATGGAAAAACTGCTCGAACGGCGAGCCCGGCGGGAACACCGGCATCTCCGGCAGATTGCCGGCCCGCGCCTGCACGCTCTGGCTGCTCGCGACATTGACGACGCCGGGCAGGAGATCGGCGGCGAGATCGGCGAAGCTCGCCGGCGCCTCGCGCGCCGCGGCCGGGGTGATGGCCGCCGGCATGGCGGCGAAAGCGGCGAGCACGGTGGCAAAAGCGACGGCGCGCAGCCGGCGGAAGGGGGCGTTGGTCATGAAAATCCTGTCCTCTTGAGGCTCTCGGCAAAATTGGTCCCGAACCGGCATTCGCGCAAGCACCGCCCGTCAGGGCGCGCCCGGCGCCTGGCGCAGATAGCGGAAAAAATCCGCCTCCGGGCTCAGGATCAGCCGGCTTTGCCCGCCCGCGAGCCCGGCACGATAGGCCGCGAGCGTCCGCCAGATGGCGAAAAATTGCGGATCCTGCTGATAGGCGCCGGCATAAAGCGCGATGGTTTTCTGCTCGCCCGCGCCGCGCAACCGCTCGGCCTCGCCGCGGGCATCGGCGAGCAGAACCGTCCGCTCGCGTTCGGCGTCGGCGCGGATGCGCGCCGCCGCCTCCGCCCCTTCGGCACGCGCCTGCTTCGCCACCCGCTCGCGCTCGGATTGCATGCGCGAGAGGATCGCCTGGGTGTTCTCCGCCGGCAGATCGGCGCGGCGGATGCGCACATCCTCGATGCTGATGCCGAACCCGGCCATCTCTCCGTTCACCTGGCGGCGGATCTCGCGCATGATGCGGTCACGATCGGCGGAGAGCACCCCGAGCAGGGTCTCGCCGCCGAGCACCCGGCGGAGACTGCCCGAGACCACCGCGTCGAGCCGGGCATGGATCGCCTCCTCGCTCGGCCCCACGGCCTGAAAATAGCGCAGCGGGTCGGTGATCCGATAGCGCGTGAAGCTGTCGACGATGAGGCGCCGCTGATCGCCGAGAATGACCTCTTCCCCGGCCATTTCGTCGTCCAGCAGGCGGCGGTCGAACAGGATCACCGTCTGCACCAGCGGCACGCGCGTATGCAGGCCGGGCGTGGTGATCAGCGTGCGTGGCTCGCCGAGCTGCACGAGCAGCGCCTGCGCGGTCTGCGGCACGGTGAAGAACGTCGCATTCGCCGCGATCGCGAACAGGATCAGGGCGGCGATGAGGGCGAGGAAACCGCTTCTCATGGCACGCCTCCCTTCGCCGCCGGCGCCATCGCCGCGCCCGATCCGCCCAGCGAAAGCAGCGGCAGGATGCCCTTGACCGCGGGATCGATCACCGTCACCCCTCCTTTGGCCATCACCTCCTCCATGGTTTCGATATAGAGCCGGGTCAGGGTGATGTCCTTGGCGGCGCGATAGGCGGCGAGCACGCTCGCGAAACGCTGCGCGGCACCAGTGGCTTCCGCGATCGCCGCCTGGCGGGCGCCATCGGCCTCGGCGACGATGCGCGCCGCCTCGCCCCGGGCGCGCGGGACGATGTCGTTGCGATAGGCCTGGGCTTCGTTCCGCATCCGCTCGGCGTCGGTGTTGGCGCGCTGGACGTCGCGGAAACTGTCGATCACCGCCGGCGGCGGATCGACCTTCTGGAGCTGCACCTGGGTGATCTCGATGCCGGAGCGATAATCGTCCAAAATGCCCTGCGCGCCCTTTTGCACCGCCTCCTCGATGGCGCCGCGCGCGCCGGTCAATGCCGGCTGGATCGGCGTGCGCCCGATCACTTCCCGCATCACGCTTTCCGAGACCGATTTCACCGTGCCGGCGGGATGGCGGATGTTGAAAAGATAATCCGGCGCGCTGCGAACGCGCCAGAAGACGGTGAAATCGATATCGATGATATTCTCGTCGCCGGTGAGCATCAGGCTCTCCTCGGTGACGTCGCGGCCTTCGTTCTCGACGGCGAGATGGCTGCGATAGCCGATCTCGATGCGGTTGATGCGCGTCACCGCCGGGCGCAGCACGCTCTCCATCGGCCAGGGGAGATGATAGCTGAGGCCGGGCGGGACGAGGCGGGCGAAGGCGCCGAAGCGCAGCACCACCCCTTCCTCGTCGGGCTGGACACGGAAAAGACCGCTCGCGAGCCACAGCAGCACAACCACCGCCGCCGCCGCGAGCCAGAGCCGCCTTCCCCACCAGCCCTCGCCGCCTCCCCTTGGCCCGCCGCCACGCCCGCCGGCGCCCCCGCCGGCGCCGCCACCGGCACCATTACCGCCCGATAGCCCCCCGAGCAGGCGCCGCGCGCGCGCGATCAGCGCCGCGAGGTCCGGCGGCAAGCCCCCGCCCCAAGGTGGTTCCGGCCGTTTGCCGCCGGGGCGGGACGGTCCCCACGGCCCCTGTCCGCCATTGTTCCAGGACATGCCAGAAATGCTCCTTCAGATGTCGCGGCCAGGGCCATTCATGCGCGTTGGTCATTGGCGTTCGGGCCGGCGTCGTTGATAAGCTATGTTCGCTTGCCCGGCGGCCGCGAGGCCGCGGCGCATAATGACCGGACGGAAAAGGTTTGCAAGCCGATGCCCCAACCCACGCCAGAGCAGCTCCGCACCGCGCTCGCCACTATCACCGATCCCGCCTCGGGGCGCGATCTCGTCAGCGCCGGGCGGATCGAGAGTCTCCAGATCAAGGACGGGCTGGTGCAAATGGCGCTCCGCGTCCGGCGCGAGGAGGCGGACGCGATGGAGCCGGTGCGCCGAGCCGCCGAGGCCCTGCTCGCCGGCCTGGACGGGGTGCGCAACGCGACCGTCATCCTCACCGCCCATCGCGACGCCCCCGCGCCCGCGCAACCCCCCGGCCACGCCCCCGGTCACGCCCATGGCCACGCCCATGGTCACGCCCATGGCGATCCCCGCCAGCAGCCGAAATTGCTGGCCAATATCGGCGCGGTGATCGCCATCGCCTCGGGCAAGGGCGGGGTCGGGAAATCGACCGTCGCCACCAATCTCGCGGTCGCGCTCGCCGGGCGCGGCCTCTCGGTCGGGCTGCTGGACGCCGATATCTACGGCCCGAGCCTCCCGCAAATGCTCGGCATCACCCGCCGGCCCGAGGTGCGGGACGAGAAAATGCTGCCGATCCCCGTCTGGGGGCTTCAGGCGATGTCGATCGGCTTCATCATCGACCCCGACACCGCGATGATCTGGCGCGGCCCGATGGTGATGGGCGCCTTGCAGCAATTGATGGAGCAGGTCGCCTGGGACAAGCTCGACGTGATGGTGATCGACCTGCCGCCCGGCACCGGCGACGCCCAGCTCACCCTCGCCCAGCGCGTCGATCTCGCCGGCGCGGTGATCGTGTCTACGCCGCAGGACGTGGCCCTGGCCGACGCCAGGCGCGGCGTCCGGATGTTCGAGAAAGTCGGGGTGAAGATCCTCGGTCTCGTGGAAAACATGAGCTATTTCTGCTGCCCCGCATGCGGCCATCGCGCCGAAATCTTCGGCCATGGCGGGGCGCGGGCCGAGGCGGCGCGGCTCGGCGTGCGTTTCTTGGGCGAAATCCCGCTGCTCGCGACGTTGCGCGAAAGCGGCGATGCCGGCACGCCGATCGTGGTCAGCGCCCCAGAGAGCCCGGCGGCGAAGGCGTTCCAGGCGCTGGCCGACGAAGTGCAAACCGCCCTCGCGCGGCGTTGAGGGAAGGCCGGGTGAGAAAGTAAGGAAAGATTGTGGGAAAGACTCTTCTTTTTCTGAAGAAAAAGAAGCAAAAAGACTTTTATCCGGGTTTCCCGGGGTGACTGGCGCGATGAAATCGTCGCTCCCCGAGATCGCCCGCACCGCCGCCTTCCGCCTCGCCCTCGGCTTCGTCATCGCCTTCGCGGCCTCGACCTTTCTGCTCTTCCTGTTCATCTACTGGCAAACGGCGGTGGCTGAGACGCGCCGGATCGACCGTTTCATCCTCCGTGACTCCCTCGCCGCTACCGCCGTGACCCCGGCACAGCTCGAACTCATGCTCGGGCCGCGGCTGTCGCATGATCTTCATCGCCTGACCTTCGCCGCCCTCTTCGATGCCGGCGGTCACCCGCTCGCCGGCAATCTCGCCGGGATGCCCGCCGATCTTCCGCGCGATGGCCGGCCGCACACCACCCGGCTCCGCATCGATAACGGCAATGGCGGCCAGGAGGAAACGGTGCGCGCCGTCGCCCGCAGGCTCGCGACCGGCGAGACCTTCCTGATCGCGCGGAGCGTCGGCGATCTCGACCAGCTCCGCCGCACCGTGCTGCGCGCGCTCGGGCTCAGCATCATCCCGGCGACGCTGCTCGCGCTCGCCGCCGGGATTTTCCTCAGCCTGCGCGCGCTGCGCCGGGTCAAGGACGTGCATGAAACCATGGCCCGCATCCTCTCCGGCGATCTCCACGAGCGCCTGCCGATCCGCGGCACCGGCGATGATTTCGATCGCCTGAGCGGCGGCGTCAACCGCATGCTGGACGAGATCGGCCGGCTGCTCGATCAGCTCAAGGGCATCGGCAACGATATCGCCCATGATCTCAGGACGCCGCTGACCCGCGTGCGGGTGCGCCTCGAGCGGGTGCGCGATGCCGACGCAACGGCGGAGCAAGGCGCCGGTCAAGCCAATGCCGGCCGGCTCGCGCGGCTCGAGGAGGCGATCGACCGCGCCATTCTCGGGCTCGATCAGACGCTCGGCATCATCACCGCGCTGCTCAGGATCGGCGAGATCGAGGCGAGGCGGCGGCGGAGCGGCTTCGCCGAGGTCGATCTCGCCGGCATCGCCCGCGAAATCGAGGAGCTTTACGCCCCGATCGCCGAGCAACAGGAAATCCGTTTCGAACTGTCGATCGCCGCGGTGGCACCGGTTTTCGCCGATCGCGACCTGCTGTTGGAGGCGATCGCCAATCTCGTCGGCAACGCCATCAAATTCACCCCCGCCGGCGGCACGGTGCGCCTCGCGCTGCTCGAAGGGCCGCGGGGGCCATTGGTCCGGGTCAGCGATACCGGCCCCGGCATCGCGCCGGCCGAGCGCGGCGAAGTGCTGAAACGCTTCTACCGCTCCGACAAGAGCCGCCATATCGAAGGCAGCGGCCTCGGGCTCAGCCTGGTCGCCGCGATCGTCGAGCTGCACGGCTTCGGCCTCGCCATCGGCGATGCCAATCCCGGCGCCGTCCTCGAACTCCTCTGCCAGCCGCCGACGCCGCCCTGAGGCGACCGCCCTGAGCGCCGCCCCGCGTCAGCGTCGCGTTCAGCCCGCCGCGAGCGCGGCCAGCAGCTCCGTGCCGTAGCGTTGCAGCTTGGCGGCGCCGACGCCGCGGATTTGCGCCAGATCAGCGAGGCGCTGTCCGGCCGCAGCGCGGCGATATCCTGTAGCGTCGCGTCATGAAAAATGAGATAAGGGGGCAGATTTTGGGCATCGGCGGTTCGCTTGCGCCAGGCGCGCAGGCGCTGGAACAGGGTGTCGTCGCCGCCGCTTCGCACCCCCGCCGGCCCCTGGCCGAGACGCGCCGCCGGCGCCGGCGCGGCATGGATGCGGACCGCCCGCTCGCCGCGGAGATAAGGCCGCGCCGCCCCGGCATCGAGCGCGAGCGTGCCATACCCCTCCCCGATCACCAAGGCGCCCTCGACGATCATCGCCCGCCCGACGCCGTGCCAGAATTCCGCCGATCGCTCACGGCCGATCGCGAACAGCGCCAATCGATCATGGCCATGCCGGCGCACCGCCTCGCTGGCCTCGCCGCGCAGCACCGCGACCACATGGCGCAGGCCAAAGCGCTGGCCGGTGCGATAGACCGCCGAGAGCAATTGCTGCGCGGCGACCGTCGCGTCCAGCGCCGGGCGTGGCGCGAGGCAGTTGTCGCAATGGCCGCAAGGGTCGTCGAGGCGCTCATCGAAACAGGCGAGCAGCGCTTGCGTCCGGCAGCCGCCGGTCTCGGCGAGGCCGATCATGGTCTCAAGCCGCGCCCGCAGCGCCGGGATCTGGCTCTCCGGCGCCTGCGAGCGGGCGAGGAAATGGCGGGCCCGGGCGATATCCTCGATGCCGTAGAGCAGCAGCGCCTCGGCGTCCTCGCCATCGCGGCCGGCGCGGCCGATCTGCTGGTAATAAGCTTCCGGGCTGTCGGGCATGTCGAGATGGACGACGAAGCGCACATCCGGCCGGTCGATCCCCATCCCGAAGGCGATGGTGGCCACCACCACCACCGCCTCGCCGGCCCGAAAGCGGCGCAGCGCATCACGCTTTTCGGCGCGCGCGAGGCCGGCATGAAAGACCACCGCCTGCACGCCGTCGGCGCCGAGCCGGGAAGCGACCTGCTCGGTGCGGGCCCGCGAGCCGCAATAGACGATCCCGCTGGCGCCCTGATGGCGCGAGAGCAGCGCCGCCAGTTGCTCGCGCGGGCGCTGCTTCGGGCGCGCCGCGAGAAAGAGGTTGGGGCGGTGGAAGCTGGCGACGAAGGCGCGCGCCGCGGGCATCGCGAGGCTGGCCAGAATATCGGCGCGGGTGCGCCGGTCGGCGGTCGCGGTGAGCGCGATCCGGGGAACGCCGGGA
>JAKCCP010000158.1 GCA_021841985.1 Pseudomonadota bacterium
CTCCCGCATCTCCCGAACACCTCCTGATGCCGCCCGCCCTCGACCAGGGCGCGCAGCACGCGGGCGAGCAGCCCCGGCCCGCTGCCGGCGAGCAGGCGCGGCGCGAGGCGGGCGAGCAGCCGCCGGGCGCGTCCATCCTCGATGGTCGCGAGCAGGCGCGGCAGCATCGCCGCGAGCCCCTGCGCCGCCGGCCGCGCGGCATCGGGATCGGCGAGGAAACGGGCGAGAATGCCGGGGAGATCGAGGCGGCCGAGGGTGCGCGCCACCTCCGCCTCGGTGAACACGTGGTTGGCGACGAAATTGCCGAGGGCCTGGCCGAGCCGCGCCTTTTCGGTCGGCAGGATGGCGGTGTGCGGGATGGGAAGGCCGAGCGGGCGACGAAACAGCGCCGTCACCGCGAACCAGTCGGCGAGCCCGCCGACGAACCCGGCACTCGCCGCCGCCGTGAGCAGCCGGCTCGCCGCCGTGTCGGGCAGAAAGCGGCTGGCCAGCACCAGGGCCGCCATGAGCGCGAGAAGGAAGCTGGCGGCGGCGCGGTGATGCGAAAGCGTGCGCCGGGCCTTGGCATCGGGGTCCGGGGTCATGAAGGGGCGATCCATTAGCACGGGCGCGCCGGCTTGGCACGCAACCGTGGCGTCACGGCGTAGCGATTTGTTCACCAATCCTCGGGATAGTGGCGGGATAAACCCGCCGGTTAAGGATCCTGGAAGGCGCGCCGCATGCCCTTGTGCTCCCCTCCTTTTGAGTCGGAACATTGAAAATACTTGAGTTTCCGCCTTCGCCGTCCCGGCGGGCGCCGCCCGTCGCCGGTCGGGCAAAAAAAGAGGGGGGACGCAAGGAGAGGGACGACATGGCGCTCCGCGCCGCTCTCCTCGGGGTCGCGGAAGGGGTGATCCTGCTCGATCCCGATCTCCGCCTGATTCTCTGCAACGCGGCGGCGCGGCGCCGGCTCGGCTGGGTCGGAGGGTCGCCGCGGCGCGGCCTCGCCCTCACCACCATGCTCGAACATGCCGGCGCGCTCGATACCGCCGAACGCATGACGATCCGCGAACACTGCGCCGCTTTGCTGGCCGAGGGCGCGATGCCGGCGATCGGGCGCGACAGCGCGGCGGCGGAGAAGGAACTCGCCTTCGGCGATTTCGCGATGCGGCTCCGCTGGCTGGACGGGCAGGGGGTCATGCTCTCGATCCCGATGGGGGGTGATGGCGGGGAGGTGGCGCTCCGCGATCCGCTGACCGGGCTCGGCAATCGCCGCGCGTTCCAGGCGGCGCTGGCGGCGGCGCTGGCGCGGCCCGAGACCGAAGCGGCGCTGCTTCTTCTCGATCTCGACCGGTTCAAGCATGTCAACGATTCGCTCGGCCATCCGGTGGGCGATGCGCTGCTCCGCCTGGTCGCGCAGCGGCTCCGCGCCAGCCTCCGCGGGGGGGATACGCTGGTTCGCCTCGGCGGCGATGAATTCGCGATCCTGCTGCCACGCGCCGAGGGGGCGGAGCCGCTCGCGGAGCGGCTGGTCGATCTCCTGAGCCGGCCCTATCTGGTGGAGGGGCATCTCGCCAATATCGGGGTCAGCATCGGCATCGCGCGCGCGCCGGCGGACGCGGCCGAAGGCGGCATGTTGCTCCGCCGCGCCGATCTCGCGCTCTATGCCGCCAAGGCGGCGGGAAGGCGGCAATTCTGCCTGTTCCGGCCGGAGATGGATGCCCGCGCCCAGGCCCGGCAGGCGCTGGAGACCGATCTCCGCCGCGCCGTTGCCCTCGGCCAGTTCCATTTGCATTACCAGCCGCTGCTGGAGGTCGCCTCGAACGAGGTGATCGGGTTCGAGGCACTGCTGCGCTGGGAGCATCCGGCGCGGGGGATGGTTCCGCCGGCGGAATTCATCCCGCTGGCCGAGGAAGTCGGCCTGATCGTTCCGATCGGCGAATGGGTGCTGCGCCAGGCCTGCCGCACCGCCGCGAGCTGGCCGGAGACGGTTCTGGTCGCGGTCAATGTCTCGCCGGTGCAGTTCGCCGATGGTGCCCGCCTGCTGCGCGCCGTCGATGAGGCGCTGGCGAGCGCGGGTCTCTCCGGCACGCGGCTCGAAATCGAGATCACCGAGAGTGTTCTGCTCCGCGATGCGGCCGAGACGCTCGCCACTCTGCATGATCTGCGCGGCCGCGGCGTGCGCATCGCGATGGATGATTTCGGCACCGGCTATTCCTCGCTCAGTCAGTTGCGGAGCTTTCCCTTCGACAAGATCAAGATCGACCGCTCCTTCGTCAGCGAGATCGAGGGCGAGAGCGGCGGCAAGGCGGTGGTGCGCGCGATCGCGGCACTCGGCGCCAGTCTCGGCATGACGGTCACCGTCGAGGGCGTCGAAACCGAGGCACAGGCGGCGTTCGTCGCAACCAGCGGCGGACATCAAATGCAGGGCTATCTGATCAGCCGCCCGGTGCCTTCGGACGCCGTCGCGGCGCTGCTCGCCGGCCGGCCGGCCTCCGCCCGCGCCGGCCTCGCACGAACCGCTTCATCCGACGGGGCCTAAATTCATGACGAAACAGGAACTCCATCGCGTCGTCTATTGCAGCCGCGTGCGGCTTTCCGGGCCGCCGGCCGGCATTGCCCGGGAATTGCGGGACATTCTCGCGACCTCGCGGCGCAACAACATGCGCGCCGATCTCAGCGGGGCGCTGCTCTTCGCCAATAATTGCTTCGCCCAGGTGCTCGAAGGTCCGCGCGTCGCGGTCGAGCGATGTTTCGAGCGGATCCAGAACGACCCCCGCCATTCCGATGTCACGGTGCTCGCATTCAGCCCCGCTTCGGCGCGCGAATTCCCCAAATGGTCGATGGGCTTCGCCGGCGAGCCGGGAGCGGCGCATGATCCGCTGGCCTTCGTCGTGTTCGAGGGCGCTTTTGCCCGTGACCGGCCGGAATCGGGCTCGGCGGTGCTCGGCCTGCTGCATGGGCTGGTGCGCCGGGAGGAAGCCTGGGCGCTGGCCTGACGCTACCCGGCCGGCGCAGGAAAGCGTTGCGGGATTTTGTTCGCACATGCACAATGAACCGGCATGGACGAGCCCCCCTCCCGACCCGCGCAAGCCATCGCCGATGACTTGGCGGCGACGCTGGCCGCGATCCGCGCCCGCGCGGCCGAGGAACCGTTCGGCAATCCGGTCCTGGCGCTGGCGCTGGCGATCAGCCGGCGGCTCGATCAGGGCAAGCTCGACCTCGCCGCCCTCGCCGCTCTGGTGCGCGATCTCCGTGATGCCGCCTTCGCCGATCGCGCCCGGCGCCTTGCCGCCTATGTCGGCGGCACCGGGGCCGACGCCACCACCGCCGCTTGCGCGAGCCTCGCCCAGCGCCTGATCCGCCCCGACCCCGCCGACAGCCCGCTCCCCTTCGCGCGGTTCCACGCCGCGATCACGCGCCCGCGCTTTGCCGCCGTGTTCACCGCCCACCCCACTTTCGCGCTCCCGCCGGAGGTCGCGAAAGCGCTCGCCGAACGCGCTTGCGGCCGCGAAACCGCCGATTTCGTGACCCACCGCGCGGGCGCGCCGCCGACCCTGGCGCGGGAATTCGAGCAGGCGGTGGCGGCGATCACCCATGCCCGCGACGCGCTCGATCGGCTCAATGCCGCCCTCCTCGAGGCTGCCCGGGCAACCTGGCCGGATCGCTGGGCGGAACTGATCCCGGCGCCGATCGTGCTCGCGAGCTGGGTCGGCTACGATACCGACGGCCGCACCGATATCCAATGGTGGGACACGCTGCGTCTGCGCCTGGCGATGAAGCGTTTGCAGCTCGCCCGCCTCGCCGCCCAGCTCGCCCCGCTCGCCGCGCCGGCGCTCGCCGCCCGGGTTGCCGCGGCGGAAGCGGCGGTCGCGGGTCAAATCGCGCTTTGCCCGGACCGCGCCGATCCCGATCAGGTGAGCCGTTTCGCCCATGCGCTGGTCGATGGGCGCGCGGTGGCGCTGACCACGCCGGCGCCGCTCCTCGCCGCTTTCGCCGAGGCCATCGCCGCCGCCCCGCCGGCCGAGGCGCGGGCCCTGGCGGTGGCGCGCGCCGGGCTGGTCTCGCACGGCCTCGCGCTCGCCCATACCCATCTGCGCCTGAACGCGGCGCAGATCCATAATTTCGCGCGCCTGCGCCTCGGCCTCGCCGACCCGCCCAATGATCCCTCGCGCCGGCGGGTTCTGCTCGCCGCGGTCAATGCCGCGCTCGATCAGGTCGTCGTCGAGCCGGTCGATTTCGGCGGCCTGCTCGCCGAGCGCGCCTCGGCGGCGCGGCTGATGATGGTTGCCGCGCAAATCATCAAGCATATCGACGGCGCGGTGCCGATCCGCTTCCTGATCGCCGAAACCGAAAGCGGCTACACGCTGCTCGCCGCCCTCTGGCTCGCGCGCTTGCACGGCATCGCCGAGCGGATCGAAATCTGCCCCCTGTTCGAGACCGCGGAAGCGCTGGAGCGCGGCGTCAGGGTGCTGGAGGAGGCGCTGCGCAGCCCGCATTGGCGCGCCTATCTCGGCGCGATGGGGCGGATTTGCCTGCAATTCGGCTATTCCGATTCCGGGCGCTTCGTCGGCCAGCTCGCGGCGAGCTATCTGATCGAGCGGCTGCGGCTCAAAATCGCCGAGACCCTGGCCCGGCACGGGCTTTCCGACCTCGAGATCGTGTTGTTCGACACCCACGGCGAGAGTATCGGCCGCGGCGCCCATCCCGGCTCGCTCACCGCACGGCTCGACTATCTCTCCCCGCCCGCGAGCCGCCATGCGCTCGCCGCCGCCGGTTTCCGCCTGCGCCAGGAGACCTCGTTTCAGGGCGGCGATGGCTATCTTTTGTTCGCGACCCCGGAACTCGCGGGGGCGAGCATCGCCCGGATCGCCGCGCACACCCTCGCCCCGGCGGGCGAGGAAAACGATCCGGTCTACGCCGAGGCGGATTTCGCCGCCGATTTTTTCGCGACCATTCGCGCCGCGATGGCGGAATTGCTCGAGGATCCGGGCTACGCCGCCCTTCTCGGCATGTTCGGCCCGGCGCTGATCGAGCCGAGCGGCTCACGCCCGGCGGCGCGGGCGGAGGACGGGCTCGCCGGGCCGGCGCGCATCCGCCATCCGCGCGAGCTGCGCGCCATTCCCAACAACGCCATTCTCCAGCAGCTCGGCTGGTGCGCCAATACGCTGCACGGCCTCGGCGCGGCGTTGGCGCGGCATCCCGAGACGGCGGAGGATCTTCGCGCCGCCAGCCCCCGCTTTCGCCGCGCCCTCGATCTTGCCCGCCATGCCCTCGCCCATTCCGATATCGACGTCCTCCGCGCGGTCGCGGCGCTGTTCGATTCCGGCGCCTGGCTCGATCGCGCCGCGCAATCGCGGTTTCCGGCCGGACGGCGGGCGCAATTGCTGACGGTCGCGCGCGCGGTCGAGCGGCTCGGCCAGACCGCGCCGGTGCAGCGGCTGTTCCGCCGCCTCCAGGCCGATCATCTGGCGCTGCTCGGGGTCTGGCCGGAGGCGCCGCGCATGGCCGAGCGCGAGATTCTGCTGCATGCCCTGCGCCTTGCGCTGATCAGCCGGCTCTGGCTGCTGGAGACCGAGATCCCCGATTTCGCGCCCCGCGAGGGGGTCACCCGCGGCGCGATCGAGGCGCGGATCCTGCGGCTCGACATTCCCGCCTCGGTCGCGCTTTTGGCGCAGATTTTCCCCCCCAGCGCCGATCCCGCGGGGGAGCGCGATTTCGCCGAGCCGCATGACCGCCACGCGCCCAGCGCCTATGCCCGCGAGCACGCCGAAATTTTTGCTCCGATGGCCGCGCTGTTCGGGCTGATCCGCGAAATCGGGGTCGCGCTCAACCACGAAATCGGCGCGTTCGGGTAAGCCAAATAAACAAAAACTTCTTTTTCTGAAGAAAAAGAAGCAAAAAGACTTTTGTCCTGTTTTCTTGGAGCGGCGGTGCCGTGGGCACTGCCGCAACGGATAAAAGTTTTTTGGTTCTTTTTTACAAAAAAGAACCTCTTTTACTGCGCCGCCTCGGCGTAATCGGAAAGCGGCGCGCAGGTGCAGACGAGGTTGCGATCGCCATAGGCGTTATCGACGCGCCCGACCGGCGGCCAGTATTTGGCGTCAGTGACGAAGGGCAGCGGGAAGGCGGCTTGTTGCCGGGAATAGGGATGGGGCCAGTGCTCCGCCGTCACCATCGCCGCCGTATGCGGGGCGTTTTTCAGCGGATTGTCGGCGCGGTCGAGCGTGCCGGCGGCGATCGCCGCGATCTCGCCGCTTATCGCGATCATGGCGGCGCAGAAGCGGTCGATCTCGTCCTTGGGTTCGCTCTCCGTCGGCTCGACCATCAGCGTGCCGGCGACCGGCCAGGACATGGTCGGGGCGTGAAAGCCGAAATCCTGGAGGCGTTTGGCGATGTCTTCCACGGTGATCCCGGCCTCGGCCTGAAACGCGCGGCAATCGAGGATGCATTCATGCGCGACCCTTCCCGCCGCCCCGGTATAGAGAATCGGGTAATGGGCGCCGAGGCGGGATGCGAGGTAATTGGCGGAGAGGATCGCGATCTCGCTCGCCCGCTTGAGGCCGGCGGCGCCCATCATGCGGATATAGGCATAGGCGATGGTGAGGATCAGCGGGCTGCCGAAGGGCGCGGCGGCGACCGGACCGTAGCCGCTGGCCGGGCCGGCATCGATCGCCTGCGGGTGGTTCGGGAGGTGCGGCGCGAGATGGCGCGCGACCGCGATCGGCCCAACCCCCGGCCCGCCGCCGCCATGCGGGATGCAGAAGGTCTTGTGCAGGTTGAGATGGCAGACATCGGCGCCGATCGCGCCGGGGCTGGTCAGGCCGAGCTGGGCGTTGAGATTGGCGCCGTCCATGTAAACCTGCGCCCCGGCCGCATGAACACGGGCGCAGATCTCGCGGATGCCGGCCTCGAACACGCCATGGGTGCTGGGATAGGTTACCATCAGCGCGGCGAGGTTCGGGCCGTGCGCGGCGATTTTGGCGCCAAGATCGTCGAGATCGACATTGCCGCGTGCATCGCAGCCGACGACGACGACGCGATAGCCGGCCATCACCGCGCTCGCCGGGTTGGTGCCGTGGGCGCTGGCCGGGATCAGGCAGATATCGCGCCCGCTCTCGCCGCGCGCCGCGTGATAGGCGCGGATCGCGAGCAGCCCGGCGAATTCGCCCTGGGCGCCGGAATTGGGCTGCAACGAGACCGAAGCCATGCCGGTCAGCCGCGCGAGCCAGGCGGCGAGGCGGCGGATGAGGATCAGATAGCCGATGCTTTGGTCCTCGGGCTGGAAGGGGTGGATATCGGCGAAACCGGGCCAGGACATCGCCATCATCTCGGCGGCGGCGTTGAGCTTCATGGTGCAGGAGCCGAGCGGGATCATGCCGCGGTCGAGCGCGATGTCCTTGTCGGCGAGGCGGCGGAGATAGCGCAGCATCGCGTG
>JAKCCP010000037.1 GCA_021841985.1 Pseudomonadota bacterium
GGTGCCGAAACTCCCGGTTTCGCGCCGCCCATTGGCCTCCACCACCACCGCGACGTTGAAGCGCACCAGCGGGCGAAGATCGGCGAAGCGGGCGCCGTCGGGGCGCAGGATCTGCACCGCCTGCCACTCTCCAGTGAGCGAGGCCATGACCTGAACGACGCGCCGGTCCTTGGCGCGGGCATAGACATCGATCGCGCCGAGCAATGCCGCGCGGGCCTCGAATGCCATCTCGGTAAGTGGGTTGGCCTCGTCGTAGAGCCGCGCGTTGCTCCCCGGCGGGGCCGCGGCGGCGGTGCCGGAATAGCCGCTCCTGACGGCACCCACGGTCTCGGCGGCGCGGCGCAGCGCCGCCTCGCTGATCTCTCCGGCGTGGGCATAGCCGGTCGCCTCGCCGGCCACCGCGCGCAGCCCGAAGCCGAGCGCGGTATCGAAACCGGCGGCGCGGATGCGCCCGTCATCGAGGCTGACCTGCTCGCTTTCGCGATATTCAAGAAAAAGCTCGCCATCATCGGCGCCAGCAAGGGCGGACGCGGTGAGCCGCGCCGCGGTGTCGCGATCCAACGTCGCCTGGGCGCGATCGAAGAACAACCGGTCGGTCACGGAAAGCGGGGTCATGGCGTGTCCTCATATGAAACGCGCGGGCGAAGCGCGTGGAGCGCGGCGAGCACGGCGGTCAGCAGCAGCACCGCGCCCCCCTGATGCGCGACCGCCAGGGGGAGCGGCACGACGAGCAGGAGCGTCGCCACGCCAAGACCATATTGCAGCACGATCGCACCGAGGAGCGCAAAGCCCGCGAGCCGCACGCGGCGCGGCAGCGGTCGGGCGGCGAGGGCAAAAAGTGTGGTCGCGATCCCGGCGATCGCGCTGAGGGTCGCCCCCAGGCGGTGATCGAACTGCACGGTGGCGATGTTTTCGGTGAAATTGCGCCAGAACGGCGCCATCCGGGCGTAGCCGGCGGGAACGAGCCGCCCGTCCATCAGGGGAAACGTGTTGTAGTCAAGCCCGGCATGAATTCCGGCGACGAAGCCCCCGGCGAGAATGGTGAGGACGATCGCGCCGAGGGCGAGGTACGCTGCCCGCCGCGCCGGGCGGAGCGCCCGCCCGGCGATCCCCACCGGCATGAACTCGGAGAGCGCGGTCCAGAAAATCACCGCATAGAGCAGCAGCGCGAGGCCGAGATGGATCACCAGCCGGGGGGCCGCGACCGCCGTGCTCGCGGGGAAAAATCCCGAGGCGACCATGAACCACCCGACAGCACCTTGCAGGGCTCCGAGGGCGAAAATCAACGCCAGCCGCGCGCGGAGGCCGGCACGGAGCCGCCCCGTCAGCCAGAACCCGAGGAACGGCAGCAGGAACGCCACGCCGAGCAGCCGCCCCCACAGCCGGTGCAGCCATTCGAGCCAGAATAACCGCTTGAAGCCCGCGATCCCCATGCCCTCGTGCAGCAGGTGGTATTGCGGGATTTGCTGATAGAGCGCGAACAGGCGCCGCCACTCGGCCTCGGAGAGCGGCGGCAGCGTGCCCGAGATCGGCGCCCATTCCATGATCGAGAGCCCCGCGCCGGAAAGCCGGGTCGCGCCGCCCAGCACCACCATCACTCCGATCATGGCGGCCACCCCGAGCAGCCACGACGCCACCAGGCGGCGCGCGCCGGAGCCGGCGGCGCGGCCGGCGGGAAGCGCGCCGGAGAGCCCGGTGAGATCGAACGGCATGGCGCGGCTTACCTCGGCATGGCTGCGGAACGCCTCAGATATAGAGAGGGCGCGGCGCCCTGCCGAGGGGGATCAGCCATCGACGGCGGCAAGCAGCGCCAAAGCCTCGGCCTCCATCGCCGCGGGCGGTTGCGTGGCATCGACCACGAGCGGGTGCTCCGCCGGGCCGGGCGCTTCGAGCGTCGCGAACTGGCTCGCGAGCAGGGCGGGCGGCATGAAATGGCCACGCCGCCGCGCGAGCCGGGCGGCGATCACGGCCTCGGGGGCCGCGAGAAACACCAGCGCCACCCCAAGCCGCTCGGCGGCCGGGCCGAGGATGCGGTCGCGATAGGCGCGCTTGAGGGCGGAGCAGGTGATGATGCCGGGCTCTCCCGCTTCCCGCCGGGCGGCGATCCAGGCCTTGATGCGATCGAGCCAGGGTCCGCGGTCGTCATCGGAGAGCGCGACACCGGCGGCCATTTTCGCGACGTTTTCCGGCGGATGCAGGGCGTCGCCCTCCTGGAACGGCCAGCCCAGCGCCGCCGAGAGCGCCTGGGCGAGCGTCGTCTTGCCAACCCCCGAGACCCCCATCACGAGCGCCACCAAAGGCCGCATGATCAGGCCGCGGCCGTCCGGTCGAGCCGCGCGACGCCGCCGGGGCCGGCGATGTAGGCGCGCGCGGCGCGGCCAAGAAAAAATCCGGTCTCGATCACGCCGACCAGGGCGCGCAATTCGCCATCGCGCCGCGCCGGGTCGGGGATGGCCGCGCCGAGCGCGGAAAAATCGCAGTCGAGGATGAAGTTTCCCTCATCGCTGACGAACGGCTCGCCGCCAGGCTGGACGCGGAGCGTCGGTTCGGCGCCAAGATCGGCGATCTTGCGCGACGTCGCCTCCCAGCCAAAGCGCACCACCTCGACCGGCACCTTGAGCGAGAGATGGTCGGCGAGCTTGCTCGCATCCCCCATGATGATGAAGCGCCGGGCGGCGTCGGCCACGATTTTTTCGCGCAACAGGGCACCGCCGAATCCCTTGATGAGATCGAGCCCGGCGCGGATGATCTGATCGGCGCCATCGATCGCGAGATCAACCACCGGATCAGCGGCAAAATCGGTGAGCGGCACGCCGAATTTCCGGGCAAGATCGGCGGTCGAACGCGAGGTCGGGATGCCGCGCACCCGCAATCCCTCGGCGCGGATGCGCGCGCCGAGCAATTCGATCATGAAGGCCGCGGTCGAGCCGGTGCCGAGCCCGAGCACCATGCCGTCGGTGATTTCGGCCACCGCCGCCGCCGCCGCCTGCCGCTTCAAGTTATTTTGATCCATGCCGCATCCCCTCTGTCCCCGAGCCCTTGCATCCCGGCGCCAGCCCGGACCAGCATAGCCCCTAGCAATGCGCCCAGCATAACGCGGTGTCGCGGCCTTGTCCCGCGCGGCTTGGCGCCTGGTGCATGGACGCGCCGAGCGCGGTAGTCTCGGCGCCGATTTCCTGAAGGAGGCCCTGAAGTGCGCAATCCCCTGGCCCAGCTTGCCGCCCTCGGCCAATCGGTCTGGCTCGATTTCGTGAGCCGGCCCCTGCTCACTGGGGGCGGCCTCATCCGGCTGATCGCCGAGGATGATTTGCGCGGCGTCACCTCCAACCCCTCGATTTTTGAAAAAGCGATCGCCGATTCGAGCGATTACGATGCCGATCTCATCGCCGCCGTGCGCGAGGCCGACCGCCCGCTGGGCGCCCTCTTCGAGCATCTCGCCATCGCCGATATCCGCTTGGCCGCCGATCAGCTCCGCCCGGTCTATGAGCGCACCCAGGGCGTCGATGGCTATGTCAGCCTTGAAGTTTCGCCCTATCTCGCGATGGACACGGAGGCCACGATCCACGAGGCGCGGCGGCTCTGGCGCGCCGTCGATCGCCCCAATCTGATGATCAAGGTGCCAGGCACCGCGCCCGGCGTGCCGGCGATCCGGACCCTGATCGGGGACGGCATCAACGTCAATGTCACGCTGCTGTTCGCGATCAACGCCTATGAGGCGGTGGCCGAGGCCTATATGGCCGGGCTTGAGGCGGCCAAAGCCGCCGGGCGCGAGATCGGCGCCATCGCCTCGGTCGCGAGCTTTTTCGTTAGCCGCATCGATGCCGCGGTCGAACGCGAGGTCGGACGCCGGCTCGAGACGGCGCGTGGGACCGAGGCCGAGGCGCTCCGCGGCCTGCTCGGCCGGGTCGCCATCGCCAATGCCAAGCGCGCCTATCAACGCTACAAGGCGCTGGTCGCCGCGCCGCGCTGGCGGAAACTCGCGCAACTCGGGGCGCGCCCGCAACGCCTGCTCTGGGCCTCGACCGGCACCAAAAGCAAGGATCTGCCGGATACTCTCTATGTCGATCAATTGATCGGCGCCGAGACCGTCAACACCATGCCGCCGGCGACGATGGATGCGGTGCGCGCGCACGGCCGCGCCGAACTCACCATCGAGCGCGATCTCGACGCCGCCGAGCAGGTTCTCGCGACGATGGCGCGGCTTCACCTCTCGCTCGATGCGATCACCGAGGAACTGGTGGAAGATGGCGTGCGCCGCTTCGCCGCGGACGCCGACAAGCTCTACGCCGCCCTCGCCCGCCGCCGCACCGGCGTGCTCGATGGCCCCACCCCGCGCCAGACCATCGCCCCGGGCGATGCCGCCGCACGCTACGCGGAAGAGTTGAAACGCTGGCGCGAGGAGGGATTGGTCCGCCTGCTCTGGCAGCGCGACAGCGCGCTCTGGAGCGGCGGCGATGAGGACCAGTGGCTCGGCTGGCTCGACATCGTCGCCGCCGAACAGGCGGATGCCGCCAGCCTCGCCGCTTTCGCCGCGCGCGCCCGCCAGCAGGGCATCGCCCATGTCGTGCTGCTCGGCATGGGCGGCTCCAGCCTCGGCGCCGAGGTGCTCGCACGCACCCTTGCCCCCGCGCGCGGGCCGCGCTTTCACATGCTTGACAGCACCGATCCGGCTTCGGTCGCGGCCATCGATCAGGCGATCGAGATCGCGCGCACGCTGTTCATCGTCGCGAGCAAATCGGGCAGCACGCTGGAACCCGAGATCATGCGCCGCTATTTCTTCGCGCGCGCCAAAAATCCCGCCCATTTCATCGCCATCACCGATCCCGGCTCGGCGTTGGAAAAAACTGCCCGGGCGGATGGCTATGCCGAGGTGTTCCACGGCGTGAAAGAAATCGGCGGGCGCTATTCGGTGCTGTCGAAATTCGGCCTGGTGCCGGCCGCCCTGCTCGGCATCGATATCGCCGATCTTCTCGCCCTGGCGTCACGGATGGTGAACAGTTGCGGCCCCGATGTCCCGCCCGAGGAAAATCCCGGCGTCGCACTCGGCATTTTTCTCGGAACGCATGCCATGCTCGGCCATGACAAGGTGAGCGTCATCGCCTCGCCCGGCATTGCCAGTATCGGCGCCTGGGTGGAACAGCTATTCGCCGAATCGACCGGCAAGCACGGCAAGGGCCTTGTTCCCATCGTCAACGAGCCGGGGCTTGCGCCGGCGCACTATAGCGAGGACCGCGTCTTCATCTATCTTGAACACGCCGAGACCGCCGATCCGGCGCAAGCCCGCCTGATTGCCGAACTCACCGCTGCGGGGCGGCCGGTTGCGCGCATTCTGGTGCCGAGCGCGCGCCAGATCGGGGAAGAATTTTTCCGCTTCGAGATGGCAACCGCGGTTGCCGGCAGCGTCCTCGGCATCAACCCCTTCGATCAGCCCGATGTCGAGGCGAGCAAGCTGAAAACCAAGGCGCTGACCGCGGATTTCGAGCGAAGCGGGGCATGGCCGGAAACCCCGCCGCTCCTGGAGGCCGAGGGCATCGCGGTTTTCGCCGATCCCGTCAATGCCGGCGCGCTGCAAGGCGCAACCACGCTGGCGGCGGCACTCCGCGCCCATTTCGCGCGCGCCAAGCCGGGCGATTACGCCGCACTGCTCGCCTATCTCGCCGAAACCCCCGAGCATGACGCGGTTTTGCAGAAGATGCGGCGGCTGATCACGGAAAAAACCCGCCTTCCGAGCTGCCTCGGCTACGGGCCGCGTTTTCTGCACTCGACCGGGCAGGTCTATAAGGGCGGGCCGAATTCCGGCCTGTTTGTCGAAATCACCACCGCCGATGCAACCGATCTGGCGATTCCCGGCCAGCGGGCGAGCTTTGGCGTAGTGAAAGCGGCGCAGGCCTTGGGCGATCTCGCGGTTCTGGTCGAGCGCGGCCGGCGGGTGCTCCGCGTGCATCTCGGCAAGGGCCCGGCAGAGGGGCTGCCGGCCCTCGCGGCGGCGCTCGCGGCGGCGCTCGGCTGATCATTTTGCGCGTCATGGCAACGGAGGAGGGGGAAAAAATCATGCAACTCGGGGTCATCGGGCTTGGCCGCATGGGCGGCAATATCACGCGGCGGCTGATGCGCCATGGCCATCAGGTAAATGTGTTCGACGTTGCCCCCGATGCCGTGGCCGCCCTCGCCCGCGAGGGCGCCGTGGGCGCGGACTCGCTCGAAAATCTCGCGGCCGCCCTCAAGCCGCCGCGCATCGCCTGGGTGATGCTGCCGGCCGGCCGCATCACCGAGGAAACCATCGCGACGCTCGCCGATCTTTTTGCCCCTGGAGACATCATCATCGATGGCGGCAACAGTTTTTTCAAGGATGACATCCGCCGCGCCGAGACGCTCACGCCGCGCGGGCTGCACTACGTCGATGTCGGCACCTCGGGCGGGGTCTGGGGTCTGGAGCGCGGGTTCTGCATGATGATCGGCGGCGAGAATGCGGTGGTTGGCCGGCTCGATCCGATTTTCCAGGCCCTCGCCCCCGGTATTGGCGATATCGCGCGCACGCCGAAGCGGGAAAATTTCGATCCCCGCGCGGAACAAGGCTATCTCCATGTCGGGCCAGCAGGCGCCGGGCATTTCGTCAAAATGGTGCATAACGGCATCGAATACGGCTTGATGCAGGCCTATGCCGAGGGTTTTGATATTCTCCGTCACCGGGTCTCGGCGCATCTCGCGGCCAATGAACGCTTCGATCTCAATCTTGCCGATATCGCCGAGGTCTGGCGCCGGGGCAGCGTGGTTTCGTCCTGGCTGCTCGATCTCACCGCCGCCGCGCTCGCCGAAAGCCCCGATCTCGCGCATTTTTCCGGCGCGGTCGCGGATTCCGGGGAAGGCCGCTGGACGATCGAGGCGGCGATCGCGGAGGCGGTGCCGGCGAATGTGCTCTCAGCCGCGCTTTATGCGCGTTTCCGCTCGCGCGAGAGCGAAAGCTTCGCCGACAAGCTGCTGTCGGCCATGCGCTACGGCTTCGGCGGCCATGTCGAGAAGCCGGCGCCGCAGCGCGGCGTGCCGTGATGGCCGCGCATATTTCCCGCGATCTCGCGGGTCTCGGCGCTGCGGCCGCGCAATGGTTCGCCGAACGCATCGCCCGCGCGGCGCCGCCGGTGCGGGTCGCGCTCTCGGGGGGGGAAACACCGCGCGCGATGTTCGCCAAACTCGCGGCCCCGCCCTTCGCCACGACGATCCCCTGGGCGCGGGTGCATTTCTTCTGGGGCGATGAGCGCTTCGTGCCACCCGATCATCCCGCGAGCAACTATCGCATGGCGCGCGAGACGCTGTTCGCGCATATCAAAATTCCCCCCGCCAACCTCCATCCCATGCCAACCGACACCAGCGCGGCGGACGCGGCGGCGCGCTATGAGGCGCTGCTGCAACACTGGTATG
>JAKCCP010000215.1 GCA_021841985.1 Pseudomonadota bacterium
AGCCCTATGCCGCCGTCGCCGCGACCGTGCTCGGCATCGGCGAATTGCTGTTCACCATCGTGACGCTCGGCCTCGGCGATATCGTCTATGCCCTGCCCTCGCCGTTTTCCCAGCCCAAGCCGGGCGATGACGCTTTCGGGCGCGATCTCATCAATCAGGGGCTGGGCAGCAATCTCAACCTCGTCCTCGGCTCGGTGCGCAGCGGCTATCTCTATTTCGCCCTGCCCAAAACCGTCGATATCGCCAAAATGCAATCGGCCAAGCTGGTGGTGCATTTCCTCAACAAATCGCCAACCCCGATCGCCGAGAGCGTCACCTTCAACCTCTATCCCGCCGACCACATCACGCGCCAGCAGATCCACGATATCGTCTATGGGCTGATCGGTGCGATCTAGGGGACACCCGGGGACCGGGGAAAATCGGAGGGGGAAAACCCAGCAAGATTGATTTTTCCCCGATCGATTCCGGGGGCAAGGGCAGTCTTTTTCAAACGCTCAGTCCAGCAAGGCGGCGCGAAGGGCCGCGTAGCTCGCGCGATCGGGGGCGCAGATCAGGCCGCCCTCCATGACATCGACGCGATAGGGTGCGCCGGCGAAATTGGCGCTATAGCCGCCCGCCTCGCGATGCAGCAGCCAGCCCGGCGCGTGATCCCAGGGCATCAGGCGGTTGAACACCAGGAAATCGCACTGCCCGTCGGCGAGTAGGCGGTATTCATGGGCGGCGCAGCGGAAATCCCAGGCGGCGCCGAGAAGCGGCAGATGGCCGCAGACGCGCTGGCGCAGCGGTTCGGGGAGATAGCGCCAGGAGACCGTGCCGGCCATCCGCGCCACCGGCCGTGCCGCCGTGACCCGGAGATCGCGGCGTGCCCCCTCGGCGCTCTCCATCCACGCACCTTCGCCGCGGAGCGCCAGCGCCATGTCGTCGCCGAGCGGGTCGTGGATCGCCGCCGCCACCACCTCGCCGCGCCGGATCGCCGCCGCCATGACGCCAAAAAGCGGCAGGCCGGCGGCGAAATTCGCCGTGCCGTCCAGCGGATCGACGACGAAGGCGAGATCGGCGCCCGCGAGGTCGTGGAGCAGACCCGGATCCTGGGCCACCGCCTCCTCGCCCACCACCAGCGCGCCGGGAAAGCGCCGCCGCAGCGCCGCCGTGATCATCGCCTCGGCCGCCTCGTCGGCGTCGGTCACGAGATCGAGCGGGCCCGATTTGTGCCGTATCGCCCCCGGCCCGAGGCGGCGAAAGCGCGGCATGATCTCGGCCCGCGCGGCTTCGCGCAGCAGCGCGGCGAGGTCGGCGAGGTCGGCGTGGGAGAAGCTCATGCCAGGCTGTCGAAACGCGCGCGATCCGCCGGCAGGAGGCGCACGCGCAGCCGGATCGCGCGCTCGGCGTCTTCGCGCAGGATCACCTCGCCGTGCTGATAGAGCCAGGCGAGGCGGGCGCCGTCGGCGGGCGGCAGGGCGTACTCCACCTCTTCCATGCCAGCGGCGATGCGCGCGTCGATCGCCGCCTGCAAGCGATCCAGACCCTCCCCGGTCATCGCCGAGACCGCGATCCCGCCGTCGCGGAGCGGCACCATCGCCGCCCCACCCATGAGATCAGCCTTGTTATGGACCTCGATCGTGCGGCTCGGCCAATCCGCCTCCAGCATGCCATCCGCGGCCATGCCGGCGAGCACGGCGAGCACATCGGCGCGCTGGGCCAGCGTGTCGGGATGCGCCGCGTCGCGGACATGGAGAATGACATCGGCCCCCGCGACCTCTTCGAGCGTGGCGCGGAAGGCGGCGACCAGCTCGGTCGGCAGATCGCTGATGAAACCCACCGTGTCGGAGAGGATCACCCGCCGGCCCGAGGGCAGTCTGAGCGCCCGCATGGTCGGATCGAGGGTGGCGAAAAGTTGATCCCGCGCTTCGACCGCGGCTCCGGTCATGGCGTTGAACAGGGTCGATTTGCCGGCATTGGTGTAGCCCACCAGGGCGACCAGCGGAAACGGCACGCGCTTGCGCGCCGCGCGGTGCAGGCCGCGGGTGCGGCGCACCTGTTCGAGATCACGCTTCAGCCGCACGATGCGCTCGCCGATCAGGCGGCGGTCGGCCTCGATCTGGGTCTCGCCCGGCCCGCCGAGAAAGCCGAAGCCGCCGCGCTGGCGCTCAAGATGGGTCCAGGAGCGGACGAGGCGGCTCCGCTGATATTCAAGATGGGCGAGTTCGACCTGCAACGCGCCCTCGCGGGTCGCCGCGCGCTCGCCGAAAATATCGAGGATCAGGCCGGTGCGGTCGATCACCTTGCAGCCCCATTCCTGTTCGAGATTGCGCTGCTGCACCGGACCCAACTCGGTATCGACGATGATCACGACGACATCCTGCCCGGCGATGGCGCGCCCGACGAGTTCTATCTGGCCGGGGCCGAGCAGGGTCGCGGGACGCGGCTGGCGGAGAGGCAGGATGGCGGAATGCACGACCACCAGGCCGATCGAGGCGGCCAGGCTCATTGCCTCGGTCAGCCGCGCCTCGGCGGCGCGGGAGGTCACCTGCTGATCCGCCCGGCTCCAGGGGAGAATGACGGCAGCGCGCGGCGGCCTGTCAGCCACCACCAACCGTCAGGGTTGTGCTTGAAACCGCCGGCGTCTCGGGGCGTGGGCCATCGAAAAGCTGGATTGGCCCGCTCGGCATCACGGTGCTGATCGCGTGCTTGTAGACGAGCTGGGTGTGGCCGTCCCGGCGCAGCAGCACCGAGAAATTGTCGAACCAGGTGATGATGCCCTGGAGCTTGACGCCATTGACCAGGAACACGGTCACCGGGGTCTTGTTCTTGCGCACATGGTTCAGAAAAACGTCCTGAACGTTTTGCGATTTCTCGTTGGCCACGTCATGATCCTTCTTCGTTTTT
This sequence comes from Pseudomonadota bacterium, assembly GCA_021841985.1. The sequence continues at coordinate 2,887 of JAKCCP010000215.1, forward strand.
TTGGTTCCGGCAACCGCTTGGCAACAGAGCGCCGCCCTGACTTCACCCCGCAAAGCCCTCGCCCAGCAATGCCCTTATGTAGCATCGCCGCCCGCCGCGACAACAGAAGACTCAAGCGGCGGCTGCCAGATACGCGGCGAGCGCATGGCCGTCGGCGAACTGGCGATCAGGCGCGGCGCGGCCGATGCCGCCATCATGCCCGGCATCGCCGAGGAGAACGGCGGTGCAGCCGGCGGCGCGCGCCGCCTGCATATCGAGCGCGGTATCGCCGATATACCACACCGCTCGCCGCGCGCGCTCGCCCATCCGGGCGAGCGCGAGATGGAGCGGCGCCGGGTCGGGCTTGTCGGACGCGGCATCGCCGGCGCCAACGACCGCGCGGAAGTAGTCGCCCCAGCCGAGATGCGCGACCTCGGCGCGGAGGAACCCCCCGGCCTTGTTCGAGACCACCCCTTGCGGCCAGGCCGCGCCCGCCGCGAGCAGCGCCGCCGCTCCCGGCATCGGCGTCAGGGCGCCGAGATGCGCGCCCGCGAGGGTCGTGTAGAAAATATCGCGGGCCTTTTCCCACTCCGCCCCGAACATCGCGGGAAAACTTTCGCCAAGCGAGACCCGTACCCGCGCGCGCGTCTCGGCCGGCGTCCAAAGCGGCTGGGCGAAAGCCGCAAAAGTCGCGTTCAGCGCCGCGGTGATCGCCACCCAGCCGTCGACCAGGGTATTGTCCCAGTCATAGAGCAGGACGGCCGGACGCTCAGCGGGCGTTGTCACGCTGCCCCCGGATATGGCGCGCGAAGAGGGCGAAAAGCCGCCGCGTGATCGCGCCCACCGCGCCATCGCCCACCGGGGCGCCATCGAGGCGGGTGACGGGTCGGACAAAGCTGGTGGCGCTGGTGAGAAAAACCTCCCGCGCGGCGCGCAGCTCGGCGAGCGAAAAGCCGCGCTCCTCAAGGCCGATTCCGGCTTGGGCGAGCAGATCGCGGAGCGCCGCACGGGTGCAGCCGGGCAGGATGGCGTGGTCGAGCGGGCGGGTGCGGAGGATGCCCGCGGCGTCGACGATCCAGATATTGGCCGCCGCCCCCTCGGTCACCGCGCCCGCCGCATCGACCAGCACCGCCTCATAGGCGCCCGCCTCGCGCGCCGCCTCGCGCGCCAGAACATTGGGCAGAAGCCCGATCGTCTTGATATCGCAGCGCGCCCAGCGCTGATCGGGCCAAGTGATGGCGGCGACCGCCCAAGTATCGGGGTCGGACGGAAAACCCGCCCCCTGGCGCGCCGTGACAACGAGGCTCGGGCGGAGCGTGGCGGGCGGAAAGCGATGGTCGCGCCGCGCCACGCCGCGGGTGATCTGGAGATAGACGATGCCATCGCCCACCCGGTTCCGCCGCACGACCTCACGCAGCACGAACCCGAGCGCCGCACGCGCCATCGGGGGCGCGATCCTGATCTCGCCGAGGCTCCGCGCCAGGCGATCGAGATGCAATCCTTCGTCGATCAGCCGCCCGGCCAGCACCGGAATGACCTCATAAACCCCATCAGCGAACTGATAGCCGCGATCCTCGATCGAGACGGCCGCTTTGCTATGCGGCAGATAGCGTCCATTGACATAGGCGATACGGGACATCGGCGCCTGCCTTAGTAAGCAACAAGAAAAATCTTCTTTTTCTGAAGAAAAAGAAGCAAAAAGACTTTTATCTCGTTTCTCCGAGCGGGCAGTGCCGCAGGCACTGCCCAACGGGTGGAAGTTTTTTTGGTTCTTTTTTTCAAAAAAGAACAAATCTTCCTTCTTTACTGATCGGCGTAGCTCTCGGTCTCGGCCGCCGCGCCGGGATGGGTGAGCGCGCCGAGATGCGCCGGGCCCACCAATTGCGCGTATTTCCAGAGCGCGCCCGACTGGTAGGCGGTCTGGCGCGGCCGCCACGCGGCGCGGCGTTCGGCGAGTTCGGCGTCCGTGAGCGCGACGTCGATGGTGCCCGCGACAGCGTCGATGGTGATGCGATCGCCGTTGCGGAGCAGCGCGATCGGCCCGCCCACCGCCGCTTCCGGCCCGACATGGCCGATGCAGAAGCCGCGCGTGCCGCCGGAAAACCGCCCATCGGTGATCAGCGCGACCTGCTCGCCCATCTCCTGGCCGTAGATCGCCGAGGTGGTGGAGAGCATTTCACGCATCCCGGGCCCGCCCTTCGGCCCCTCATAGCGGATGACGATGACATCGCCCGGCTTGTAGGCGCGCGCCTGGACGGCGGCGAACGCGTCCTCCTCGCAGTCGAAGCAGAGCGCGGTGCCGGCGAAACGCTGGTTCTTCAGCCCCGCCACCTTCACGATCGCGCCTTCGGGGGCGAGATTGCCACGCAGCCCGACGACGCCCCCCGTGGGCGAGAGCGCCCGGCTCACCGGATAGACCACGTCCTGATCGGTCGGGAACACCACGTCCTTGAGGTTTTCCGCCAGGCTCCGCCCGGTGACGGTCATGCAGTCGCCATGCAACAGGCCGGCATCGAGCAGCGCCTTGAGAATGACCGAAATGCCGCCGATGCGGTGGACGTCGAGGGCGACGTATTTCCCGCCCGGCTTGAGATCGGCGATATAGGGCGTGCGCCGCATGATGGTGACGACATCGTCCATGGTGAAGCGGATGCCCGCCTCATGCGCGATCGCCGGCAGATGGAGGCCGGCATTGGTCGAGCCGCCCGTGGCGCCGACCGCGACGGCGGCGTTTTCGAGGGCCTCGCGCGTGACGATGTCGCGCGGACGGAGATTGCGCGCGAGCAGCGCCATCACCGCGCGGCCGGATTCGAAGGCGAAACGGTCGCGCTCCTCATAGGGCGCCGGCGCGCCCGCCGAGCCCGGGAGCGCGAGCCCGATCGCCTCGCTCACCATCGCCATGGTATTGGCCGTGAACTGCCCGCCGCAGGCCCCGGCCGAGGGGCAGGCGACGCATTCCAGCTCGTGCAGCTCCGCATCCGTCATCTTGCCCGCGGCATGCTGGCCGACCGCTTCGAAAACATCGACGACAGTGACGTCGCGCCCCTGGAAGCGCCCGGGCAGGATCGAGCCGCCATACATGAAGACGCTCGGCACGTTGAGCCGCAGCATCGCCATCATCATCCCCGGCAGCGACTTGTCGCAACCGGCGAGCCCCACCAGCGCGTCATAGCAATGCCCGCGCATCGTCACCTCGACCGAGTCGGCGATGATCTCGCGTGAGACCAGCGAGGATTTCATTCCCTGATGGCCCATGGCGATGCCGTCGGTGACGGTGATGGTGGTGAATTCGCGCGGCGTGCCGCCGGCCTCGGCGACCCCTTGCTTGACCGGCTGCGCCTGGCGCGAGAGCGCGATGTTGCAGGGCGCGGCCTCGTTCCAGCAGGTCGCGACGCCGACCAGCGGCTGGTTGATCTGCTCCTCGGTGAGCCCCATGGCGTAGTAATAGCTGCGGTGCGGCGCGCGATCCGGCCCCACGCTTACATGGCGCGACGGCAGGCGGCTTTTGTCCCAGCGTTTTTCGAGCATCGGGCGTCTCTCCTCGGACTACAGGCGAACGCGCCCAGATGGCGCGTATGGCGCAGATGGCGCGGTTGGTGAAGGCGGCGTAGAATGCGCCGCGCGGATTGCCGCCGCAACTCTCCCCGGCGCCAAAAACCACCCCGAAACCGTGCCTCATTCCGGAGGAAACCGCCATGCCCCTCGCCCCGCGTCGCACGGCGCATGACGTCAACGGCATCACCCTTTCGGTGCTCGAAGCCGGAGCGGAAGGCGCGCCGCTGGTTCTGCTCTGTCACGGATTTCCCGAACTCGCGCTCTCATGGCGCCATCAGATCGCGGCACTGGCGGCGGCCGGCTACCGCGTCGCCGCCCCCGACATGCGCGGCTATGGCGGAAGCTCGACGCCGGCGGAGATCGACGCCTACAGCATTTTCCATCTCGCAGGCGACATGGTGGCGCTGGCCGGCGCGCTCGGCGCCGGGCGCGCGGCGATCATCGGCCATGATTGGGGGGCCGCGGTCGCCTGGCAGGCGGCGCTGTTTCGCCCCGAGCTGTTTTCCGCCGTCGCCGCCCTGAGCGTCCCCTTTCGTGCCCGCGGCAAGGCGGCGCCGCTCGCGAGCCTGCGCGCGGCCGGGATGACGCGATTCTACTGGTTCTATTTCCAGACCCCGGGGCGCGCCGAGGCCGAATTCGCGCGTGACCCTGAAGCCACCTTCCGGCGCCTGTTTGCCACCGGCGCCCGGGTTGCGGCGGCAACGGCGGGCGCGGCGCTCGACATCCCCGAAGGCGGCGGGTTTCTCGACAGACTGCCCGACCCCGGCACGCCGCCGCCGTGGATCGACACCGAAACCTTCGCCGCCTTCGCCGCGACCTATCGCCGCACCGGATTTCATGGCGGCCTCAACTGGTACCGCAATATCGACCGCAACTGGGAACTCACGGCACCCT
>JAKCCP010000190.1 GCA_021841985.1 Pseudomonadota bacterium
GGGCTGGAGCCCGACTGGATCGCCGGCGTCTCGATCGGGAGCATCAACGGCATCATCATCGCCGGCAACCCGCCCGAGCGCCGGCTGGAACGGCTGGAGGAATTCTGGGACACCATCACCGCGCGCCCGGTCGCGCCGTTCCTCGACCACCGCCTGCTCGATGGCGATCTGCCGCGCCGCGCGTTCCACGGCCTCTCCTCCAGCCTCGCGATGACGCTCGGCCAGCCCGGGTTTTTCACCCCCCGCGTGCCCAATCCCTGGCTCGCGCCCCGCGGCGCGCGCGGCGCCACCAGTATTTATGATACCGCCCCGCTCCGCGCGACGCTGGAGCGCCTGGTCGATTTCGAGCTGCTCAACAGCCGCGCCGTGCGCTACGCCGCCGGCGCCGTCAATGTCGCGACCGGCAATTTCTATTTCTTCGACAGCGCCCATCAGGAAATCGGCGCCGAGCACGCGATGGCCAGCGGCGCCCTGCCGCCGGCGCTGCCGATGGTGCGCATCGGCACCGATTTTTACTGGGATGGCGGCGTCGTCTCGAACACCCCGCTGCAACATCTGCTCGACCATGCCGGCAGCAGCAACCTCCTGGTGTTCCAGGTCGATCTTTTCGGCGCCCGCGGCCCGGTGCCGCGCGATATGTATGATGTCCTCGCCCGCCAGAAAGACATCCAATATTCCAGCCGCACCCGCATGGTGACCGATATGTTCATGCGACTTCACCGCGATAAGATGACGATGCGGCAGCTTTTGGCCAAAATTCCTGACGAAAAACTCGAAGAATCAGAAAAAAAACTCAAGAAGGATCTTTCGAGCCTTCCGGAAATTGCCATTCTCCATCTGATTTATCAGCAAAAAGCACATGAGTGCGAAAATAAAGACTATGATTTCAGCGCTTCCTCGATGCGTGATCACTGGAAATCCGGCTATCGCGACACCCGCGCCACCCTCCAGCACGAGGATTGGCTGAAAATGCCGAGCGAGGAGCAAGGCATGGTGATGCACGACGTGCATCGGGCGGTCGACTGATTTTCTTCTCCGCATGATCGCGAAAGCAGGCCGCGGCGTCGCCTTCGGGCTGCTGCTGATGACGTGGCCCGGCGTCATCGTCGTCGCCCGCGCGGCGCCGCAGACCATCGTCGTCGCGCCGGGCAACACCGAAATCGGCTTTCGCCTCTATCTCTTCGGCTTCCTGCCGCTCGAGGGGCATTTCACCCGCTTTGCCGGCAGTCTCACCGTCGACCCCGCCGATCCCGCCCATTGCGGCGTGACCGTTCGGGTCGAAACGGCGAGCCTCGTCATGCCGAACGCCGAGGCGCTCAAAATCGCGCTCGGCGTTGATTTCCTCGATGCCGTCCGTTTCCCGACCCTCGCTTACGACGGCGCCTGCCGCGCCGCCTTCGGCGCACCGCCGCGGCTGGAGGGCGTGCTTTTCATGCGTGGGCGCTCGGGCCCGCTCGCCTTCACGCTTCACCCGAGCGGCGCCGCCTTCGCCGTCAGCGCCGATCTCCACCGCGCCGCCTGGGGCATGGGCGCCCATCCGCTGCTCGCTGGTGATACCATCCGCCTGCGCGTCACCACCCGGCTGCTGTCCCCGGCGGAAGCCGCCGCGCACTGACCCGCCCCGATTTTGGTCAACCCCGATTCTCGCCAACCTGGACACGACTCGCCGATAAGAGATAATTTGGCGGCGGAAACCGGAACGCAACATGAACGATCTCTTCTCTGCCCTCCCCCCTTCGCCCCGGAAGCCCGCTGCCGATAAGCTGGGGGCCGATAAGCTGGGGGCCGATAAGCTGGGGGCCGATAAGCTGGGGGCCGATAAGCTGGGGGCCGATAAGCCTGTCGCGGGGAAACCTCCCGCCGCCAAGGCGACCGGCGGCGAGGCCGATTACTCGGCGCGGGACATCGAAGTCCTCGAAGGGCTGGAGCCGGTGCGGCGCCACCCGGGCATGTATATCGGCGGCACCGATGACGCGGCGCTCCACCACCTCGCCGCCGAAATCCTCGACAACGCCATGGACGAAGCCGTCGCCGGCCACGCCAGCGCCATCGAGGTGACCCTCGCCACCGGCAATTTCCTCACCATCCGTGACAATGGCCGCGGCATTCCGGTCGACCCGCACCCCAAATTCCCGCGCCTCAGCGCGCTCGAGGTCATCCTCACCACGCTCCATTCCGGGGGGAAATTCAACGGCAAGGCCTATGCGACGGCCGGCGGCCTGCACGGCGTCGGCAGTTCGGTGGTCAATGCCCTCTCGGCGGTGTTCGAGGTCGAGGTGGCGCGCGAGCGCACGCTCTGGCGGCAGAGCTACGCCCGCGGCAAACCGCAGACGCGCCTCGAAAACGCCGGGCCCGTGCAAAACCGCCGCGGCACCAGCATCCGTTTCCGCCCCGATCCGGAGATTTTCGCAACCCTCAGCTTCAGCCCGGCCCGGCTCTATCGCCTCTGCCGCTCGAAAGCCTATCTTTTCCGCGGCGTCTATCTCCGCTGGCGCTGCGACCCCGCTTTGCTCATTGGCGACGCCGCCGAAATCCCGGCCAATGCCGAACTCCATTTCCCGGGCGGGCTCCGTGACAGCCTGGAGGCCGAACTCGGCGCCGCCCCCCATCTGCTCGCGCAGATCTTCGCCGGCGAGGCCGAGCTTCCGCCGCATCTCCCGGGCTTGCGCGGCGGCCGGCTGGAATGGGCGCTCGCCTGGCGCGATGACGAAGACGGCTTCCTCCATTCCTATTGCAACACCATCCCGACCCCGCAAGGTGGGACGCATGAGGCCGGGTTTCGCGCCGCCCTCCTCAAGGGGCTCCGCGCCTGGGGCGAGCAGCGCGGCAACCGGCGTGCGCTGCAAATCACCGCCGAGGACGTCCTCGCGCCGCTCGCCGCGAAATTCTCCCTCTTCCTCGCCGAGCCGCAGTTTCAGGGCCAGACCAAGGAAAAACTGACCACCCCCGAGGCGGCACGCCTGGTCGAGGCCGGCATCCGCGATCATTTCGACCATTTCCTCGCCGGCGATCCGGCCGGGGCCGATACCCTGCTCGGCCATCTCATCGACCGCGCCGAGGAGCGGTTGCGCCGCCGCGAGGCCCGGGACACGCCGCGCAAAACCGCGACCAGGCGGCTTCGTCTCCCCGGCAAACTCACCGACTGCGCCCGCGAATCCGCCCTCGACACCGAAATTTTCCTGGTCGAGGGCGACAGCGCCGGCGGCTCGGCGAAACAGGCGCGCGACCGCGAAACCCAGGCGGTGCTGCCCTTGCGCGGCAAAATCCTCAATGTCGCCAGCGCGTCGGCCGACAAGCTGCGCCAGAACCAGGAATTGCGCGATCTCATCGAGGCCCTCGGCTGCGGCGCCGGGTCACGCTTCGATGTCGGCAAGCTGCGCTATGGCCGGGTCATCATCATGACCGACGCCGATGTCGACGGCGCCCATATCGCCTCGCTGCTGATGACGTTTTTCTATCGCGAACTCCCCGAACTCATCCGCCGCGGCCATCTCTTCCTCGCCCAGCCGCCGCTCTACCGCCTGACGCAGGGCGCGCTCTCGCTTTACGCGATGGACGACGGCGAGCGCGACAAACTGCTCAAAACCGCGTTCAAACCCTCGGGGAAAGTGGAAATCAGCCGCTTCAAGGGGCTCGGCGAGATGCCGGCGACCATTCTCCGCCAGACCACCATGGACCCGAAGCGGCGCACGCTGCTCAAGGTCACCATCCCCGACGGCGCCGCCGCGACCACCGAGGATCTCGTCGAGCAGCTCATGGGCCGCAAGCCGGAACTCCGCTTTCAGTTCATCCAGGGCCATGCCCACGCCGTCGAGGCCCCTGATATCTAAAAGGCTTGTATCCCGGGTTCTCAGAGCGGGCAGTGCCGCAGGCACTGCCCAGGGGAAAAGTTTTTTTGGTTCTTTTTTTCAAAAAAGAACATTCTTCCCACCAAAGCGCACTCATATCGCCTTGGCCCGCGCGCGGAGGACGAATTTCTGCGTCTTCCCGGTCGAGGTTTTCGGCAGCGGGCCGAACACGACATGGCGCGGCGCCTTGAAATGGGCGAGATGGGCGCGGCAGAAGGCGATGATTTCCTCGGTGCTCACCGCGGCGCCGGGTTTGAGGGTGATGAAGGCGCAGGGCGTCTCGCCCCATTTCTCATCGGGTTTGGCGACCACCGCCGCGTCCAGCACCGCGGGGTGACGGTGCAGCACCGCTTCCACCTCGATCGTGGAAATATTCTCGCCGCCCGAGATGATGATGTCCTTGGAGCGGTCCTTGAGTTCGATATAGCCATCCGGATGCCAGACGCCGAGATCACCGGTATGAAACCAGCCGCCGGCGAAGGCGTCCCTGGTCGCGTCCGGGTTCTTGAAATAGCCTTTCATCACGACATTGCCGCGCATGAACACCTCGCCCATCGTCGTGCCATCCTTGGCCACGGGGACGAGGGTTTCGGGGTCGGCGACCATCACCGCCTCGAACACCGGATAGGGAACGCCCTGGCGCGCTTTCATCCGCGCCTGCTCCTCCGGCGACAGATCGGCCCAGGACTCCTGCCAGGCGCAGACCGTCACCGGGCCATAGACCTCGGTCAGGCCATAGACATGGGTGATCTCGAAGCCGAGGCGCTCCATCCCCTCGATGACGGCGGCCGGTGGCGGCGCGGCCGCGGTCATCATGGCGATCCGCCGGCCGGCGAAATCGCGGCGCTCGGCTTCCGGGGCGTGGAGCAGGAGGTTCATCACGATCGGCGCGCCGCAGAGATGGGTGACGCCGGCCTCGGCGATGGCGTCGTACATCGCCCGCGCCTCCACCCGGCGGAGGCAGACATGGGTGCCGGCGAGCGCCGTCACCGTCCACGGAAAACACCAGCCGTTGCAATGAAACATCGGCAGCGTCCAGAGATAGACCGGATGCTGCGCCATCCCCCAGGTGACGATGTTGCCGAGCGCGTTCAGATAGGCGCCGCGATGATGATAGACGACACCCTTGGGGTCGCCGGTGGTGCCGGAGGTGTAATTGAGGGTGATCGCCTCCCATTCATCGCCGGGGAGGGCGTGGGCGAAGGCGGGATCGCCCTCGGCCAGGAGCGCCTCGTAGTCGATCGCGGCGATCCGCCGCCCGGCGTCGCTATCGGCGATATCGACGAGAAGCGGCCTCGCGTGCTCGGGCAGCAGGGCGAGAGCGGCTTCGACGGTCTCGGCGTATTCGGTATCGGCGAGCAGCGCCTTGGCCTCGCTATGGGCGAGAATGAAGGCGATGGTCGCGGCGTCGAGCCTGGTGTTCATGGCGTTCAGCACCGCCCCCAGCAGGGGGACGCCGAAATGCGCCTCGAACAGCGCCGGGATATTGGGCGCCATCACCGCGACGACGTCGCCGCGCCCGATCCCGCGCGCCGCCAGCGCCGAGGCGAGGCGCAAGCAACGCGCCGCACTTTCGGCCCAGGTGAAGCGCCGCGCGCCATGCACCACGGCGAGGCGATCGGGATAGATTGCCGCCGTCCGCGCAAGAAAGCTGAGCGGCGACAGCGGCACGTGATTCGCCGCGTTTTTTGCCATCTCGAATGCTGTCGCGGTCATCGCGGACTTCCCTCCCTCTGCGAGCGCATGAGCATAGCGCGGGCGCGGCATCACGCGAAGCCGCGGCTGAGGGATTGACGCCGGCCCGGCCCGCCGCCACTGATGCCGAGCGGGAGCAGAGGGGGAAAAAACCATGCACGTCCTGATCACCGGCGCCGGGGGCATGATCGGCCGCAAGCTCGCGTCCCGGCTCGCGCAGGAGACAACACTCGCCGGACGCGAGATCGCGCGGCTCTCGCTCACCGATATCGTGACGCCCGAAGCGCCCGCAGCCTTCGCCGGCGGCGTCGAGGCCTGGGCCGCCGATCTTGCCGCGCCCGGCGCCGCCGCAGCCGCCATCGCCAGGCGGCCCGACGTCATCTTCCATCTCGCCGCCATCGTCTCGGGCGAGGCGGAAGCGGATTTCGACAAGGGCTATCGCGTCAATCTCGACGGCACCAGGACGCTGTTCGAGGCGATCCGGGCGGAAGGCGGCAAATCCCCCTATCGGCCGCGCGTCGTCTTCACCTCCTCGATCGCGGTGTTCGGGGCGCCGTTCCCGGACCCGATCCCGGACGAGTTTTTCACAACGCCCCTCACCAGCTACGGGACGCAAAAGGCGATCGGCGAATTGCTGCTCGCGGATTATTCGCGGCGCGGCATTTTCGATGGCATCGGCATCCGTCTCCCGACCATCTGCATCCGCCCGGGCAAACCGAACAAGGCGGCCTCGGGGTTTTTCTCCGGCATCCTGCGCGAGCCGCTGGCGGGGATGGAGGCGGTGCTCCCGGTCGCCGACGATGTCCGCCATTGGCACGCGAGCCCGCGCGCCGCGGTCTCGTTTCTGACCCACGCGGCGACGATCGACCTCGCTGCCCTCGGGGCGCGGCGCAATCTCGGCATGCCCGGGCTCTCGGCGACGGTTGGCGAGCAGATCGCGGCCCTCGGCCGGGTCGCCGGCGAAAAAGCGGTGCGCCTGATCCGCCGCGTCCCGGATCCGACCATCGCCGCGATCGTCGCCGGCTGGCCGACGCGCTTTGACCCCAAGCGCGCCCTCGCGCTCGGCTTCCGGGCCGAGAGCAGTTTCGATGAAATCATCCGCATCCACATCGAGGATGAACTCGGCGGGGTGATGCCGCGCTAGACGAGCGCGATGACCCAGGGAGACTTGCCGCGGGCCTCACGCACGCGGCAAAGCACTTCGTCATCGGCTGAACGCCCCCCGGGGGGAAAGACGGAGGCCGGGGCCGCTCGGTCTGGCCGATCGCCACGAACGTGATAAACTCCCCTTGTCAGTGAAGCGCCTCATCCCGGGGCGCCGGGGGCCGGTCGTCGGCCGCCTGCCCGAGGAATGCCCGAGGAATGAAAGACATGACTTCACCCCGCGCCAATTCGGCCGCCGCTCGCGACATCGCCTCCGTCCTCCACCCCTATACCGATCTGCTGGCCCATGCCGAAACCGGCCCGCTGGTGATCACCCGGGGCGAGGGGGTGCGGGTCTGGGATGAGAACGGCAAGCCCTATATCGAGGCGATGGCCGGGCTCTGGTGCGCCTCCCTCGGCTTCAACAATGAGCGCCTGGTCGAGGCGGCGGCGGCGCAGATGCGCAAGCTCCCCTTCTATCATGCGTTTGCCGCCAAATCGCATGAGCCGCTGATCACGCTCGCGGAAATGCTGCTCGCCCGTGCCCCGGTCGCGATGAGCAAGGTGTTCTTCGCCAATTCCGGC
>JAKCCP010000206.1 GCA_021841985.1 Pseudomonadota bacterium
GTCTCCAAGCCCACGTCACTCCTGCGAGCAAAGGCGATCCGGACTGCCGAGGCGCTCTGGAAGGCGCCGGGAGACCTATGCGACAGCTTCAGTCCGGGGGAGCGCGCCAACCACCTCCGCCACGATGGCTATTTCCAGTCAACGTGAAAACGCGCTAGCTGCGCCCCGGCGGCGCCGCGTTTCCTCCCATCATCCCGATAACCCTGTCTCGGGGAAAGGTAACGCGGCGTAATGCTGGGCGATTGCGCCCGGTGTCGTGATCCAGACCGCTTTGCGGGGTGCGGCGATATGGGTGAGCGCGCGGCGAAGATGGCGGAGGCGGAACGGCTGGCCAACGATATAGGCGTGCAGCGCGATCCCCATCACCAGCGGCTGCGCCGCGCTCTGGGCCAGCATTTCATCAAACTGGTCGATGATCATGTCAGCAAATTCCGCCGCGCCGGCGCGGCGGACGGCGATCGCCGGGATGTCGTTGATCTCCTGCGGGTAAGGCACCGAGAGGATCGGGCCGGAGCGGGTTCGCATCCAGACCGGCTGATCATCATGGCACCAATCGAGGAGATAGTCATAGCCGGCCTCCTTAAGAAGGTCGGGCGTCACGTGGCTTTGCGCGAGCCAGGGGCCGAGCCACCCGCGCGGGCGCAGTCCGGACCAGGCGGCGATGCGCCCTGTCGCCGCCGCGATCAGCGCGCCTTCGTCCGCTTCGGACAGCACCGATTGGCGTTCGGAATTGGTGCGGCCATGCCCGACGATCTCGTCGCCGCGGGCGAGAAAAGCCGCGGCGAGAGACGGGCAGTGATCGAGAATGCTGCTGTTGAGCAACAGCGCCGACGGCAGCGCCAGTTTTTCGAAAAGCTCAAGCAAACGCCAGGCGCCGACCCGGTTGCCATACTCCCGCCACGCGAAATTCGGCACGTCCGGCGCCGGGCCGCCGGGAATCAGCTCGGCGCCGAGGCCCTCCCCAAACGCGAAATGCTCGAGGTTGAGCGCGACGTAGACGGCAAGCCGCTTGCCCTTCGGCCAGAAAAAATCCGGCCGGTCCTCGATCGCGCGATAATCGTATCGGTCATGTGCGCGCAGCGTCATGGTCAGGCGGCCTGAGTGCGGGTGAACTGACCGCGCAGATGCGCGCCCGATGTCGTCGGCGGGTAGCGTGGCGGCGTGCCCGGTCCGGTGCAGGTTGGCAAGCACGTGATATCGGTATCGTAATTCGGATTGTGGAAAAATACGATCGACAGGCGCTCGCTGTCATGCGCCTCCGCGCGTGGCGGGTTGACGACGCGGTGCAGGGTCGCGCGCCAGCGGTCATTGGTCCAGCGCGCCATCAGCTCACCGATATTGATGATGAAGGTGCCAGGAATGATCGGCACGCCCACCCAGTCGCCGGCGCGGTTGAAGACCTGCAATCCGCCGGGCGCGTCTTCGGTGCGGAGAATGGTGAGGCTGCCGTAATCACTATGGGCGCCGACGCGCAATTGTCCGGGCGCGGGTGGCTGCGGCTGCGCCGGATACCGACGCACGCGAAGCCGGCTGATATGACGCTCAATGAGCGGGTCAAAAAACGCTTCGTCGAGTTCGAGGGCGAGAGCGAAGCCGCGCATGATCGTCGCGGCGAGCCGTGAAAGATCGCGAAAACATTGCTCATAGAGCGGGCGGAGCGCTGGCGGCCGGGCAGGCCAGAGATTGGGGTGGAAATGCCGCCCCGCTGCCGGAGCGCGATAATAGGGGGTGTCGGAAACATCGACCGGACCGATCATCAGCGACTCATTGAGATCTCCCGGCGCATCGAGAATGCCTTGACTACGGGCGACGCTCTCCGCGCCGAGCCCGATATAGCCGCGCGCGATATCCATCCCGGGCCGCGCGATCCTCTGTTTTTCCGCCGTCTCGATGGTGAAGAAGGCGCGGGAGACGGCCGCGACCTCATCGAGCATGGTCTCCGCGACGCCGTGGCCGGAAATGACGAGAAAGCCGATGTCGCGGCAGGCGCGGTCGATCTCGGCCGCGCGCTGTCGGCGCGCGGCGAGATCGCCGGCGTGGAGCGGCGTGATATCAATGACCGGAACCTGCAACAAGGGCATTTGGCATTTCTCCTTTATTCAGGTGACGGATGAGGCAAATCTTCCGGCCGCCGCGCCACCGAGATAGGCGGCGGCGAGATTGCCATCGGCGGCCAGGTCGGCGGCCCTCCCCGCGCGGGTGATGCGGCCGTTCTCGATGACGATGGCGCGATCGGCGATGCCGAGCGCCAGCGTCGCCATCTGATCGACGACGACCATGGTCAGCCCTTCGGCGGCGAGGCTGGCGAGATCGGCGAACAGGCGTTCGGCGATTCGTGGCGCAAGGCCGAGCGAGGGTTCGTCGAGCAAGAGCAGACGCGGGCGCGCGAGCAGGCCGCGGGCGATCGCGAGCATCTGCTGCTCGCCGCCGGACAAGAGCCCGGCGCGCTGGCGGGCGCGCTCGGCAAGGCGCGGGAAGCGGGCGAAAACTGCCTCCAGTTCGGCACCATCCGGCCAGGCGCGGCGGGCGAAAGCGCCGAGCCGGAGATTGTCACGCACCGAAAGCTCGGGAAACACCTGCCGTCCTTCCGGCACGAGAATGAGCCCGCGCGCGGCGAGGGCGGCGGGTGAAAATCCGGTCACCGTCGCGCCCTCGAACGCGACCGCGCCGACCGATGGGGGCAGCAAACCGACGATGGCGGCGAGCAGCGTCGATTTTCCGGCGCCGTTCGCGCCGAGAATCGCGAGAGTTTCGCCGGTGGCGACCGTGAAGGAGATATCCTCCACCACCGGCGCGCCGCCATAGCCGGCGGCCAGCCCGGCGACGTCGAGCATGACCGCGCGCCGACGCGGCGGCGGCAGGGATGGCGTTACTGGCGCCGCCCTTTGGGTGCCGAGATAGGCCGCCCGCACGGACGCGTCGGCTTGCACCGCATCGGGGCGGCCAGTGGCGATCACCCGCCCCTGATCCAGCACCACCACCTGGTCGGAGAGTTCCATGACGAGCGCGAGATCATGTTCGACCAGAACCACCGCGACCCCGGCGGCGGCGATGTCGCGCAACAGGCGGGCGAGCGGCACTCGCTCGGCCGCCGTCAGCCCGGCGGCGGGCTCATCGAGCAGCAGCACGCGCGGGCGGAGTGCGAGCGCGCGGGCAATCTCCACCTGGCGCCGCGCGCGCGGCCCGAGACTGCCGGCGCGCGCCGCGGCATCGCCGTCATAGCCGACGCAAGCGAGCAGCCGGCGGGCGATCTCGGCGGGGGCGGCGCCAAGCCGGTGCTTGCCCGGCAGCCCCACGCGCACATTGTCGAGCGCGCTCAAGCCATCGAACAGCAACGCCGTCTGAAACCCGCGGGCGAGCCCGCGCCGTGCCCGCTTGCGCGCGCCGAGCCGGCCGATCGCGTGGCCGGCGAGCAGGATCCGTCCGGCATCGGCGTGGTAGAACCCGGACAGCAGATTGAGTACGGTCGATTTGCCGGCCCCGTTCGGGCCGATCAGCGCGGTGATCGCCCCGGGCGGAAAGCGCGCGGAAAACCCGTCCACCGCCTGCAGCCCGCCGAAAGCGAGCGCGAGGTTCTCGGCCGCCAATCCGTCGCCTGTCCCCGCGCCAAGCCCGAGAAAGGCGGCGAGGTCGAGCGGGGGCGCCGCCGGGACGGCCTGCGCCCGGCGCTTTGGCCCAAGACGCGTGATCACGCCGGCGATGCCGGCGGGCGCGATCAAGAGAACGATCAGCAGCAGCCCGGCGACGAACAGCAGACGGTATTCCGCGAGCCCGGCCAGTATCTCCGGCAGCAGGACGACGACGGCGGCGCCGAAAAGCGGCCCCAGCACGTCCCCGGTGCCGCCCAACATCACCGCGAGAACGTCGAGAATGGAAGCCGAGAGCGGAAACGTCTCGGGATTGATGAAGCCGGTGAGTGGCGCGAAAAAACCGCCGGCAAGCCCGGCAAGCCCGGCGGCGATGGCGAAGGCGAGGCATTTCAGCGCGACCGGATCGAGCCCGATCGCCGCGGCGGCGGTTTCGCTGTCGCGCACCGCGGCAAGGGCGAGGCCGAGCCGGCTGTGGGCAAGCGCGGCATAGGCGAGGACAGCGGCCGCCGCGACCAGCACGATCAGCGCCGCCAGCGCCTGCGCCTCCCCCCAGGGCAGCGGCACACCGCCGCCGACAGCGACGCCATTGGCGCCACCGGTCAGGGCTTTGCCGACGATGATGCCGTGTTCGACCACGAACGCGAAAGCGATGGTGATCATGGCGAGATAGGGTCCCCTGAGCCGCACCGCGGGCAAGGCGAGGAGAAAGCCGCATATCGCCGCGATCGCAACGCCGAGCATGAGCGCCGGCCAGAACCGCGACGGCGCCGTCGCGGTGACGAGGGCGACGGTGTAGGCACCGATCGCCTGAAACGCCACCTGGCCGATCGAGATCTGCCCCGAAAGCCCGACCAGGACATTGAGGCCGACGCCGATGATGGCGACGATGCCGACCTCGCCGAGCACCAGCGCCTGATAATCGTCGAGCCACGCCGCCGACAGCGCGAGCATGGCCGCCAGCCCGACACCCCCCGCGATGGCCCATCCTCGCACACCAAGCATGTCAGACTTTTCGCGCCTCCGCCCGGCCGAAAAGACCATGCGGGCGGAGATAGAGCGCCAGAATGACGAGGCCGAAACTCGCCATCACCGTCGCCCCGGAGCCGGCGAACGCGGTGACGGACGCCTCGGCGAGGCCGAGCAACAGCCCGGCGAGCACGGCGCCCCAAGGATTGTCCAGCCCGCCGAGAATGGCGGCGGCAAATCCCTTGATACCAAAAACGAAGCCCATATCGGCCGCGACATTGGTGAGCGGCGCGATCAGAACACCGGCGAGCCCGGCCAAGGCGGAGGACAGAGCGTATGCAAAAACCGTCACCTTCGCTGCATCGATGCCCATTAATTGGGCGGCGCGCGGATTCTGCACCACGGCGAGCAGGGCTTTGCCATAGGGCGTCGCCCGGGTGGCCAACAAAAACAGCCCGGCGAGACCGAGCCCGGCGAGCAGGATCACGATATGGAGCGGCAACACGCCGACCCCGAACAGCATGACCGGATGCCGCGCCAGCGCCGATGGCATGCCGCGCGGCTCCTTGCCGAACAGAAACATCGCCGCGTTCTCGACCAGCATCCCGGCGGCAACCGTCGCCATCAACCACGATTCCGAGCCACGGGCACGGAACGGTCGCACCGCGACGCGCTCCAGCACCACCCCGAACCCGGCGCAACCGATCAGCGCCGCGGCGATCGCGAACGGCATCGGCCAGCCTCCGCTAACCGCCAGCGAGAACGCGATCACAGCGCCCAGCATCATCACGCTACCCTGGGCAAAATTCACGCTGCGGGACACAACCCAGGTGACATGGTAGCCGAGCGCGAGCAGTCCATACATCGCCCCGACGGCAAGCCCGCTGACGAGCGAGGCGGCCAGCATCGGCGTCATTCCACCGGCACGATCTTATCCGCCGCGAAATGCACCATGATGTAGTCATCGGCGCCGAGGGCATCGTGATTGGCGGCGGTGAAGGCGGGCGCGTAGCGCTTGATCAGCCCGTCATAGGAGGGCAGCGCTTCGAGCGCCGCCTGGATGGCCGGCCCTTCGGTCGACCCCGCCTTGGCGATGGCGAGCGCGAGAAGATGCATCGCGTCATAGGCGTTGGCGGTGCCGACCGGGGCGATGATATCCTGTGGCCCCTTGATGGCGGGATATGTCTTCTCAAGCTCGGCGAGCACGGCCTCGCCCTTCGGGCTCGATTTGAAAAAACTGTAGGTCTGGACGAAAGCGACCTTCTCCGCCGAGGGGCCGGCGAGTTCGGGAAACCGCCCGCCGGAAATTCCCCAATGCGAAATCACCGGAACGTTCCAGCCCATGCGGTCGAGCGAATGGATCACATCGGCCGCGGGCGCCGCGTTGCCGACCAGGATGATGGCATCCGCGCCCGCCTCTTTGAGGCGTGTGAGTTGCGCGATCATATCGGTGTCGCCAGATTCGAAACTCTCGGCACCGGCGAGTGACACGCCGGCGGATTTGGCGGCGGCTTCGAGCCCAGCATGGTTCGACTCCCCCCAGGGGTTATCGATCAGCATGAGCCCGGGATGCTGTGCCTTGGCGATGGTGACCGCGTAGCGGAGCAGCCGCTGATCGACCAGGGTATCGACGGCGGAGACGCGAAAGACGTAATTGGGGTTGGCGCCGTTATGCGTGATCCCGGTGCCCGCCGCCCAGACGCCGAGGAACGGCGTTTT
Organism: Pseudomonadota bacterium; assembly: GCA_021841985.1. Next base: position 6,276 of record JAKCCP010000206.1, read on the forward strand.
TTCCTTGTTCGCGATCGGCACGAGCGCGATCGAGACCGGGGTGTCGATGCCGCCGAAAAAAGCCGCAACGTGCTCACGCGAAATCAGTTCCCGGGCCGCGGCGATTCCCTTGCCGGGGTTCGACTCATCGTCGCGCCGAACCAGCATCAAAGGACGGCCGAGTACGCCACCCGCCTGGTTGATCTCAGCGATGGCGACCGAGAGCCCGCGCGTGATCGCCTCGCCCGAAGCCGCCGATTGACCCGAGAGCGCGGCGACAAGGCCGACCGGAACGGGCGCCGGTTCGGCCGCGCCGGCGAAATGCGGGGCAAACGCGAGGGCCGCCGGCGCGAGCGCGCGCGAGGCGCCGAACATAAAGCGCCGAACTATTGCGGAGAGGGTCATGCGATTGTTTGTCCTCATTTGTTACAGGCCATTTGCTGTAGAATTGCGTTTCCGGCGAAGGAGCAATTTGCCACGCGTATCGAGCAAATTTTCTATCGGAAAAATTTGTTAGCAAATTTTGGGCCAAAGGAGACGGCCGGATCACGCGCATGACGTCGGCGCGGCGCCGGCCATTTTCGCCGGCGTCCCCGCCATATCACTGGCATGTAAATTGCTAGTTTGGTGTCCGAGCATTTTGGCTCGATTTTTTCGTTCCAGCGGGGGATGACCTGCCCCTGGATTTTCGGACTGCTGCAAAGTTGAGAGACTGGCTCCCTGGAGGGAGGGAGCGATGCGGAAATCGAGGTTCACGGATGAGCGGGTGGTGGGGATCATCCGGGCGGCGGACCGGGAGCCGGTGGCGGAGGTGGCCAAGCGGCACGGGGTCAGCGAGCAGACGATCTACCCCTGGCGGAAGCGCTTCGGCGAGTTGCGCACCGAGGACGTGCGCCGGCGGCGGCATCTGGAGGCGGAGAACGCCCGGCTAAAGAAGCTGGTGGCGGAACGCGATCTGGAGATCGAGGTGATGCGTGAGGTGGCGGCAAAAAACT
>JAKCCP010000322.1 GCA_021841985.1 Pseudomonadota bacterium
GCCTTTGCAATCCTTCCCATGATGCGGGTCTGGGGGCGCTGCCCCCAGCGGGGCGAGGGCGGAGCCCTCGCCTTAATTTTGATAAGATAAACACCCCACAACTCTCAACCTTGCGTGCCGGCCGCTCCGGCCTCAGCTATAGCGGCGATCGCGTGGGAAGCGAAAAGGAGAAAACCATGCCGCTCCGCATCGGCATTACCGGCATCGCCGGGCGCATGGGAAGCCTGTTGGCCGAGGAGGCACGCCGCGCCGGGGTGCTGGCGGGCGGCACACTGCGCCCTGGCTCGGCGCATCCGCCCCTGCCCGAGGCGCTGATACTCCCGGATATTGCCGCCCTCGCGCGGGTCTCCGACGTGGTGATCGATTTCACCCATGCCGCCGCCGTCGCCGCCCATGCCGAGGCCCTGGCGGCGGCGGGCACGCCCTGGGTACTCGGCACCACCGGGCTTGCCGCCACGGACGAGGCTTTGGTCGCCGCGGCGGCGCGGCGTATCGCGGTCTGTGCCGCGGCGAATTTTTCCCCCGGCGTCACGCTCGTGCTCGCTTTGGCCGAACGCATGGCCGCCGCCCTGCCGGGGGATCTCTATGATGCCGAGATCGTCGAGATGCACCATCGCCAGAAGGTCGATGCCCCCTCCGGCACCGCGATCGGGCTGGGTCAGGCGGTGGCGCGCGGGCGCGGGGTCGATCTCGCCGGCGCGATGGAGAGCGGGCGGCAGGGCCATACCGGACCGCGCCGGGCCGGCGCCATCGGCTTTGCCTCCTTGCGCGGTGGCCAGGTGGTGGGCGAGCATACGCTTATCTTCGCGGCCGCGAGCGAGCACATCGCGCTCACCCATCGCGCCTTCGACCGCCGGGTTTTTGCCGCCGGCGCGGTGCGCGCGGCCCTCTGGCTCGCCGGGCGGGAGCCAGGGCTTTATTCGATGCGCGACGTGCTCGGCCTCAGCGCATCGGCTTGACCAAGGGCCGCATTTCCGCCAAAGAGCGCCCGCCCCGGTGCCGCCTGCGCCGGCGCGGCCGCCGGCATTCTCCGGTCCCTGCGCGACAAGAGGACGAACTGCGCCATGCGCGACAAGGGCGATTTCCTGTTTACTTCCGAGTCGGTCTCGGAAGGCCATCCCGACAAGGTGGCGGACCGTATCAGCGACACCGTGCTCGATGCCTTCCTCGCCGCCGATCCCTATGCCCGCGTCGCCTGCGAGACGCTGGTGACCACCAACCGCATCATCCTGGCCGGCGAGACCCGTGGCCCCGAGACCATCACCGCCGAATATCTCAGCCATCTCGCGCGCCTCGCGGTGCATGATATCGGCTACGACCAGGAAGGCTTCAGTTGGCGCAACGCGGAGGTGGAGTGCCATCTCCACGCGCAATCCGTCGATATCGCCCAGGGTGTCGATTCCGTCGGCAACAAGGACGAGGGCGCCGGCGATCAAGGCATCATGTTCGGCTATGCCTGCCGCGAGACCGAGGCGCTGATGCCGGCGCCGATCTATTACGCCCACCTGATCCTGCGCCGGATCAGCGAACTCCGCCGTAACCGCGATGTTTCCGCCGCCGGGCTGCTGCCGGACGCCAAAAGCCAGGTGACGCTGCGCTATGTCGATGGCAAGCCGATCGGCGCCACCAGCATCGTTGTCTCGATCCAGCACACGCCCGATCTGGAGCAGGTGGAAATCAGGCGCATGCTGTGGCCGATCGTGGAATCCAGCCTGCCGCGCGGCTGGATGTGCCCGGAGGCACAATTCTACGTCAACCCGACCGGGAAATTCGTCATCGGTGGGCCGGATGGCGATTGCGGGCTCACCGGGCGCAAGATCATCGTCGATACCTATGGCGGGGCGGCGCCGCATGGGGGCGGGGCCTTCAGCGGCAAGGATCCGACCAAGGTTGATCGCTCGGCCGCCTATGCCTGCCGCTACCTCGCCAAGAACGTGGTCGCCGCCGAACTCGCTGAAAGCTGCACCTTGCAGTTGAGCTATGCCATCGGGGTGGCGCAACCGCTCTCGCTCTATGTCGATCTCGGCGGCACCGGGCATGATGTGGACGAGGTGCGGCTGGAGCGGGTGTTGCGCGAACTCGTCGATCTCCGCCCGCAAGGCATTCGCGAGCATCTCCAGCTCAACCGCCCGATCTACGCGCCGACCTCGGCCTATGGCCATTTCGGCCGCGAGCCGGACGCCGAACTCGGCACTTTTACCTGGGAGCGGACAGATCTGGTGCCGGCGCTGCGCGCGGCTTTCGGGCGCTGAGCGAAACCCCTGGCGCGACGCGGCCGGGCGCCCGGCCGCTCAAGCCGCCGCCCGAGCGACTCTATGGCCGCCAGCACGGCCATCGGCTGCGCCCGCGCCAGGAGCGCCTGCTGGGCGAAACCTTACCTCGGCTTCGGCTCGACCCCGCCGCCCCGCTCAAAGGTCTTGCGGGGTTCTCCAGCCTGGCGCTGGAAATCGGTTTTGGTGGCGGCGAACATGCGCTGGCCGAGATCGCCGCGAAGCCCGAGGCCGCGCTGATCGCGTGCGAGGTTTTCGCCAACGGCGTCTGCTCGCTGCTCGCCCGGCTGGTGCCCGCGGGGGGAGAGGCCGACGCGCCGCTTCCCGCCAATCTCCGCCTCTGGGACAACGACGCCCGGATCGTGCTGCGCGCCCTGCCCGAAGCCTCTTTGACGCGGGTTTTTCTCCTTTTTCCCGATCCCTGGCCGAAATCGCGTCACGCCAAGCGGCGCTTCGTGCATCCGGCGAATTTGTCTCTCGTCGCCCGCGCGCTCCGCCCCGGCGGGGAATGGCGGATCGCCACCGACGATCCGACCTATCAGGCCTGGGTCGCCGAGGTTTTCGCCGCGCAGGATTTTTTTGTCTTCGCTCCCCCCCGCGCCGCGCGCCCGCGCGACTGGGCGCCGACGCGCTACGAGGCAAAAGCCCTCAAGGCCGGGCGCCAGCCGCTCTACTGGCGGCTGATCCGCCGTTAGGGGGTGGTCCCGCTGGCGTGGCCGGTGCCACTCTGGGCCTCTGCGAGGCCGCCGCCCCAGCTCCACCAGCCGCGCGGCAGTTGTGCGGCGGCTTCCGCGGTAATGGCGGCCTCGGGGCTGGCGAAGAGGCCGAAACAAGTGGCGCCGGAGCCGCTCATGCGGGCAAGCAGCACCCCGGGCAGCCGCGCGATCGTTGCCAACGCCCCGGCGATCGCCGGACAGAGCGCGATCGCCACGGCTTCGAGATCGTTGCCCAACGCCGCGAGATCGGCGGCCATGGTAGCGGCGTCGGCCCACATTTCGGGCAGCGTCGCGGGGGATGAAAAGCCGCCCGCCCGCGCCGCGAAAACCTCGCCAGTGGCCAGCGCGATGCCGGGGTTGACCAGCACCAGCCCGAATTGGGGCAGGCGTGGCGCGGGGCTGAGCATCTCACCAATGCCTCGCATCCGCGCCGGCCGCGCGGCGAGGCAGGCCGGCACATCGGCGCCGAGGTGGAGCGCCAGGGCCGCGAGATCGAGATCGCCTAAACCCCAGAGCCGCGCCAGTGCCCGGAGCGTCGCGGCGGCATCCGCCGAGCCGCCACCGATCCCTGATGCCACGGGCAGGTTTTTCTCGAGCGTGAGCGCCGCCGCTTGGGAGCGCCCGGCGGTCTTGGCGAGGAGGCGGGCGGCGCGCAGCACGAGATTGTCGCCCATGGGGGCGAGCGCGGCGCCAAAGCGGCCAGTGAGCGTGAGGGAAAATGTGTCGGCGGGCGCGGCACGCAGCCGATCATGGACGGCGGCGAAAACCACCAGGCTGTCGAGCAGGTGATAGCCATCACCGCGCCGGCCGGTGACGCGGAGAAAGAGATTGATCTTGGCCGGGGCGCATTCCACCACCGGCGCGACGATGTCCGCGGGTGCCGTGCTCAATGTGGCGCGGCGCCGCTGGCCCCGCTCGTCGGATCGCCGGCGAGGCCGGCGGTGGACACCCCGGCCTGCTTGAGCTTCGCCTCAAGCTTCACCGCCTCGTCGGGCTCGGGCTTCAGGGCGAGCGCGAGGCGCCATTGATAGGTCGCCTCCAACTTCCGCCCGGCGGCCCAGAGGGCATCGCCGAAATGGCCGTTGATGGTCGGATCCTCGGGCTCCATCTCGACCGCCCGCTCCAGCCAGTGCACGGCGCCGGAGGGATCGCCCTGGCGCAGCAGCACCCAGCCGAGGCTGTCGATGATCGCCCCGTCATTGGGCTTCAGTGCCACCGCTTTCTCGATCAGCTTGCGTGCCTCGGCGAGATGGGTGCCTTGCTCGGCCCAGGAGTAGCCGAGATAGTTGAGCACATAGGGTTGATCGGGCGAGAGCTGCAGGGCATGCTCGAAATCGGCCTGCGCCTTGGGCCATTGATGAGCGCGATCATAGCAAATACCACGGGCATAGAACAGCACCCAATCGCGCGCCGTGACATCCTGCACCCGCGCGAGCGCGCCGTCATAGGCGGTGATCGCTTTGTTGAACTCGCTTTTGCCGCGATAGATATCGCCCAGCTGGGCAAGCGGCTCGGGCCGGTCGGGGAACTGCTTGGCGAGGTTTTCGAGGAGAGCGACGGCGGTCGAGGTATGGCCGAGCTGATCCTCGATGGTGGCGCGGCGGAGATCGATGAGGCCGGCGAGCGGCGCGTTGGCCGGCACGCTGGCGAGAATCTGCAGCGCGTTGTCCAACTGCCCGTTATCCTCCAGCATGTTGGACATCATCAGCCGCGCCGCTGTCATTTGCGGCCGCAGATCGAGGGCCAAGCGCAGGATGATCAGGGAGAAATCATCGGCCTCCTGCTGGCGCAGCGAGGCGGCGAGCGCGAGATAGGCCTCGGCGATGCCATCCACCGCCGAGGCCACCGGACGAGTCGCGATCTCGGCTTCCAGCGCGGGCACCGCCATGGAGAGCACGCTGTCACCCTCGCGGAGGGTATCGAGGGTGCGCCGCGCCTCTTCCATTTCGCCATGGCGGGCCTGCCAGCTCGCCAGGATCTGGGCGAAGCGGAGATTGGGGGCGGCGAAAGTTTTCTGAGCCATATCGTAGAAACGCTCGGCATCGGCATCGCGCCCGGCGAGATCGGCAATCAGCGCCGCGTGCAGGGCGTAGATGCCACCGATGCGTGGGTTGCTGGTCAACGGGCGGAGGATATCGAGCGCGGCATCGACATGGCCGGCGCCCATGTCGGACCAGGCGAGCAGCAGCGGCTGCAGCACCGCCGAGATGCCGTGATTGGGCAAGGAGAGATAGCGCTGCTTGGCCGATTCCCACTCGCCGTGCCGCGCCGATTCGTCGGCGAGGAGCAACTGGGCGGCAGCGTTGTCGGGCAGCTTGACGGCGAGCCGCACCGCCTCCGGCCGGCCGGCGACGAGATTGGCGATGAACGCCTGGCGCAACAACACGCCGTTGGAGGGATCATCGGCGAGCGCCGCGAGCAGCTTGGTCGCTGCGACATCGGCCGCGCCCTGGCTCGCCGCGAACTGGCCGACCAGATAGTCGCCATAGACCCCGGACGGATCGTCACCGCTGGGATCACCACGCCCGAGCGCCCCCGGCGCGGCATTGCTCGCGGCGCAGGCCGAGAGCAGCGTGACGGCGAGAAGGGCGAGGCGGGGACGGAATGAGAAAATGTTCATGAGTTTATTCTACCAGCCAACCGCCCGCCGCGCTATCTCCCGAGGGCCACCGGCGGGGCAGGTGTGGGCGCTGGCTGAAATGTGATCGCCCCACGCCGGGGCGCGGGGAATTTATCGCGCCGCGAAAGCGCTTGTGGAGAATTTCGGCGCGTCAACATCAGGCCAAGGCGTCAGCCCACATCCCGCTGGTTGCGGCGCCAGGGCCGCCGTGCTTTGATCGTCGCCGCGGGGGGCTATCAATCCAGAGGCGTTTGCCCAGAGGGATTTGCATGAAGCCGCATCAGCACCAGCTTGCCACCAATATTCGCGGCGAATCTATCGCTGTTCTCAATCGCCATCTCGCCGCAGCGATTGATCTGCACGCGCAGGTGAAGCAGGCGCACTGGAATGTGCGCGGCGAAACCTTCATCGCCCTCCATGAACTGTTCGACAAGATCGCCGATGACGTCGAGGAATGGTCGGACATGATCGCTGAACGCGCCGCCGCCCTCGGCGGCGAGGCGGAGGGAACGGTTCAGGTCGCGGCCGCGTCCTCCTTCCTGCCGCGCTACACGCTGAAAATCGCCGCCTGCGCGAAACACGCCGAGGCCATCGCCGTGGCCCTGGGGGGGTTCGGCGCGAGCCTGCGCGCCGCGATCGATGCCAGCGCCGCGGCCGGCGACGCGGTGACCGCCGATCTCTTCACCGAAATTGCCCGCGCCGCCGACAAGCAGACCTGGTTCGTCGCGGCGCACCACCCGCCGCACTGAGCGTTCGCAATTGGCCCGCCACGCTCCCGGAGACGCGCCTGATGGCTGAGGAGCGTGGCGATCTCACGCGCGTCGCGCTGCCGCCGCTCGCCTGGGCGCGGACACCCGGGCGCGCGCCCACGGTGGTGTTTTTCCCTGGCTTCAACAGCAACATGAATGGCGAGAAAGCGATGGCTCTGGCCAGCCTGTGCGCCGCGCGCGGCCAGGCGATGCTGCGCTTTGACTATTCCGGCCATGGCGCCAGCGGCGGGCGTTTCGAGGACGGCACGATCGGGGCCTGGACCGCGGATGCGCTCGATATCATCGATGCCCTGACCGAGGGCGATCTCGTGCTGGTCGGCTCCTCGATGGGCGGCTGGATCGCGCTTTTGGTGGCGCTCGCGCGGCCGCGCCGCGTCACGGGGCTGATCGGCATCGCCGCCGCCCCCGATTTTACCGAAATCCTGATGTGGAACGCGATGTCTTTCGAGACCCGCGAAACCCTGCGGCGGCTGGGCAAAATCATGGCGCCGAGCCGCTACGGTCCGGCGATGCCGATCACCCTGGCGCTGATCGAGGAGGGACGGCGGCATCTCCTGCTCGAGCGGCCGATCCCGCTCGCCTGCCCGGTGCGGCTGCTGCATGGCCAGGCCGACCCGGAGGTGCCGTGGGAACTGGCGCTCCGCCTCGCCGAGCAGATCGCCACGCCCGATCTCCACCTCACCTTGGTCAAGGATGGCGATCACCGGCTTTCCCGCCCCGCCGATCTCGCGCTACTAGGCGCGACGCTCGCTGGTCTCCTCGCGGAGAATGGCGGCTAGCCCCTCGCGATAGGTGGGATAGAGCCACTCGAGCCCGAGCGCCGCT
>JAKCCP010000323.1 GCA_021841985.1 Pseudomonadota bacterium
ACGATCCCCGTCGCCGGTCCGTCGAAGGTCTTCACATAGGCGACCGGCAGGCGCATGTCTTCGAGCCGGAGCGCCTTCAGCGGCTTGAAGCCGAAGACATTGCCGATGATGGAGGCGGAGAGATTGACGATCGAGCCGGGTTCGAAAAGATCGAGATCATAGGCGATCGCGGCAAAATACTGCCCCTCCTGGCCGGGCACCGGATCGACGCGATAGCATTTCGCGCGGTATTTCTCGCAAGCGGTGAGCCGGTCGGTCCACACCACCGTCCAGGTCGCGGTCGAACTTTCGCCGGCCACCGCCGCCGCCGCTTCCTCGGGATCGACGCCGTCCTGCGGCGTGATGCGGAAGAGCGCGAGAATGTCGGTCTCCTTGGGCTGATAATCGAGATCGAAATAGCCCATTTCCTTGTATTTCATGACCCCGGCATCATAGCGGCTCTTGCGTGCCGTCGCCGTGACGTTATCCATGGTGATCTCCTTTTACCGAAACTGTTGTCAGGCCGCTTGCGCGGTAGGGTCGGTTACGTGCCGCATGGTCTCGCTGGCGTAACGCTGCGCCATCGCCGAAAGCGTGACCGGCACGATCTTCGGCGCCATGCCGGCGGCGCCGAAGGCCTCGAAACGGGTGACGCAAAGCGCCTCGAGCGCCGCCATCGCCGGCTTCAGGAAGGCCCGCGGATCGAATTCCTCGCCGCGTTCCATCGCCACTCTCCGAAACTGCCCGGCCATCGCCAGCCGACAATCGGTATCGATATTGATCTTGCGGACACCGAAGCGAATCCCCTCCTCGATCTCCGCCACCGGAACTCCCCAGGTCTGCGGCATCGCGCCGCCGAAGCGGTTGAAAATCTCCTGCAATTCCTGCGGCACCGAAGATGAGCCATGCATGACCAGATGGGTGTTCGGCAGGCGCGCGTGGATCGCCTTGACGACATCCATCGCCAGAATATCGCCGCTTGGCGCGCGGTTGAATTTATAGGCGCCGTGGCTGGTGCCGATTGCGACGGCGAGCGCGTCCACCCCGGTTCTGGTGACAAAATCGAAGGCCTGATCGGGATCGGTCAGCAATTGCGCGCGATCGAGCGCGCCCTCGGCACCGTGCCCATCCTCGGCCTCGCCATGGCCGCTCTCCAGCGAACCAAGACAGCCGAGTTCCCCCTCGACCGAGACGCCGACACCGTGCGCAAGCCGCACGACCTCGGACGTGACCGCGACGTTGTACTCGTAATCGGACGGCGTTTTGCCGTCGGCGTGGAGCGAGCCATCCATCATCACCGAAGTAAACCCATTCTGGATCGCGGACAGGCAGGTCGCGACGCGCTCGCCATGATCCTGATGCAGACAGAGCGGAATTTCAGGATAGGTCTCGACCGCCGCCTGCACCATGTGCCGCAGCATCGTGTCCCCGGCGTAAGTACGGGCGCCCCGGCTCGCCTGGATGATCACCGGTGCCGCGGTCTTGCGCGCGGCATTCATGATCGCGAGCAATTGCTCCATATTGTTGATGTTGAAGGCCGGCACGCCATAACGATGGTCCGCGGCGTGGTCGAGCAATTGACGAAGGGTGATGAGCGACATGGACTTTTCTTTCAGATGACAACGAGGGGCAAGGAGATCCCGATCAGGGCCCGCCATCGCCGAAGGCGAGCATCGCCCGCCCGCGCGCGGCGATCGCCTCGGCGGTCAGGCCGAAATGCGCGTAAAGCTCGCCGGCCGGGGCGGAGGCGCCGAAGCCGCGCATGCCGATCACATTCGCCTCGCTCCCGACATAGCGCGCCCAGCCGAAGGGCGACGCCGCCTCGACCGCCAAACGCGGCGCCCGGCCGAGCACATGAGCGCGATAGGCGGCGCTCTGTTCATCGAACAAGGTGAAGCAGGGGATGGAAACCACCGCCGTCGGCACACCGCTTTTTTCCAATATCGCCCGCGCCGCGATGGCGATCGCGACCTCCGAGCCCGAGGCGATCAGGGTCAGCCGCCGCGCGCCCCCCGCCTCCGCGAGGATATAGGCGCCGCGCGCGGCGAGCGGCTCGGCGGTTTCGTCATCACGCAGCATCGGCAGCGCCTGGCGCGAGAGCGCGAGCAGCGAGGGGCGCGCCCGCTCCGCCAATGCCGCCTCCCAGCATTCCGCGGTCTCGATCGCATCGGCGGGACGAAAGACCAGCAGATCGGGGATGGCGCGCAAGGCGGCGAGATGCTCGATCGGCTGATGCGTCGGCCCGTCCTCGCCGAGGCCGATACTGTCATGCGTCATCACGTGGATCACCCGCAATCCCATCAGCGCCGAGAGCCTGATCGCGCCGCGGGCGTAATCGGAAAAAGCGAGAAAGGTGCCGCCATAAGGAATAAAACCGCGATGGAGGGCGATACCGTTCATCGCCGCCGCCATGGCGTGTTCGCGAACCCCGTAATGGACGTAACGCCCGGAAAAATCGCCGGACCGGACCGTCGCCATGCCGCGCGCGAGTGTGTTGTTGGAGTGCGTGAGATCGGCCGAGCCGCCGATGAGTTCGGGCAGTTCGGCGGCGATGACATCGAGCACCGCCTCGCTCGCCTTGCGGGTCGCGATGTTCGGCCTCTTTTCGATCAGTGATCGGCGATAGGCGGCCAAAGCCGGCGCCAGCGTCTCGGGCAGAGCGAGGCTTTCAGCGCGCGCAAAGAATGCGCGACATTCGACCGCGGAATCGGCCAGATTTTTCTCCCACACTCGCCGCAGCGGGCGCGAGCGTCTGCCGGCGGCACGCCAGGTGTCGAGAATGTCGCTCGGGATTTCAAAAGGCGGCGCGTCCCAAAGCAGGGCCGCGCGGGCGCGGGCGATCTCGTCCGCGCCGAGGGGCGCGCCGTGGGCGCCGGCGGTGCCCTGCTTCCCCGGCGCGCCGAAGCCGATCACCGTGCGGCAGGCGATGAGCGAGGGGCGCGGATCGCGCCGTGCCGCCTCGATCGCCTGCGCGACCGCTTCCGGATCATGCCCGTCCACCGCCTGCGCCTGCCAGCCATAAGCGGTGAAGCGGAGCAGCGTGTCATCCGACATCGCGAGCGAGGTCGGCCCGTCGATGGAGATATGGTTGTCGTCATAGAGCACGATCAGCCGCCCGAGGCCGAGATGACCGGCGAGCGAGGCCGCCTCATGCGAAATCCCTTCCATCAGACAGCCATCGCCGGCGACCACATAGGTCCAGTGATCGACGAGTTTCCGCCCCCAGCGCGAAGCCGCCAGCGCTTCCGCGAGCGCCATGCCGACGGCGTTGCCGAGGCCCTGGCCGAGCGGGCCGGTCGTCGTCTCCACGCCCTCGGTGTGGCCATATTCGGGATGACCCGGGGTTTTCGCGCCGAGCTTCCGAAAACGCATCAGTTCTTCCCGCGTCGTCCCGGGAAATCCGGTCAGATAAAGCAAAGCGTAGAGCAGCATCGAGCCATGCCCCGCCGAGAGCACGAAGCGGTCGCGATCCGGCCAGCTCGGCGCCTCGGGGTCGAATTTCAGGAACCGCGTCCAGAGCACCGTCGCGACATCGGCCATGCCCATCGGCATGCCGGGATGGCCCGATTGCGCGCGCTCGACGGCATCCATCGCGAGCGCGCGAATGGCGTTGGCGAGATCGCGGTCGGTTGTCGCGCCGGGCTTGGCTTTCGTGGAATGGTTCACTTGCGGTTTCCTCAACGCGCGCGGCGGCGGCGTTCCATCAGTTGCAGGATGAGCGGCGTCAGGATGAGTTGCATCGCGAGATCGAGCTTGCCGCCGGGGATGACGATGGAATTGGCGCGCGACATGAAGCTGTCGTGAATCATCGAGACGAGATAAGGAAAATCGATACCGCGCGGATTGGCGAAGCGGATGACCACGAGTGATTCGTCGGCGGTCGGGATCCAGCGGGCGATAAACGGGTTCGAGGTATCGACCGTCGGCACACGCTGGAAATTGATGTCGGTGACGGCGAATTGGGGAATGATGTAATGCACGTAATCCGGCATCCGGCGCAGGATGGTGTCCATCACCGCGTCCGTCGAATAGCCGCGGGTGGCACGATCGCGATGGATTTTCTGGATCCATTCGAGATTGAGCACCGGCACGACCCCGATCTTGAGATCGGCATGGCGCGCGACATTGACCTGATCGCTGATCACCGCGCCGTGCAGCCCCTCATAGAACAGAAGATCGCTGCCCTCCGGCAAATCCCGCCATTCGGTGAAAGTGCCGGGAGCGGCGCCGTGGTGCTCGGCCTCGATCGCGTCGTGGACATAGTGGCGATAGCGCCCGGTCCCGCTTTCGCCGTAGCGCGAGAACAGTGTTTCGAGCTCGGAAAAAAGATTGGAGTCCGGCCCGAAATGGCTGAAATGGTGGTTGCCGCGCGCGGTTTCCTCGGCCATCCTGGTCTTCATCCCGGCGCGGTCGTAGCGATGGAAGGAATCGCCCTCGATATAGGCCGCTTCTATCTTTTCGCGGCGGAAGATCTGCTCGAAGGTATGCTTGACCGTCGTCGTGCCGGCGCCCGACGAGCCGGTGACGGAGATGATCGGATGGCTCAGCGACATGGCGCAAGCTCCCGATCGGTGCGAAAGAGACCGCGCCGGCCGAACAGCGGCGAACGCTCGGCGATCGCGAGTTCGCCGGCGTAATAAGCGAGAACGCGGGCAACCTTGTCGTCTGCGCCGAAAATCAGCGGTGTGCGCTGATGCAATGTGGTCGGCGTCCGCGCGAGGATCGGGCAAACCCCGTCGCTTGCCGCGCCCCCTGCCTCGGTGATGAGAAATGCCAGCGGCGCGGCCTCGTAGACGAGACGGAGGCGGCCTTCCCGATAGCCGGGACGAGCATCGCCGGGATAGAGATAGATGCCGCCCCGGAGCAGAATACGATAGGCTTCGGCGACCACCGAGGCCATCCAGCGCATGTTGAAATCCACCCGCCGCGGCCCCTCCGTCCCGGCCAGGCAATCATCGACATAGGCCCGGATCGGCGCCTCCCAATGACGGTAATTGGAAGCGTTGATCGCGTATTCGCTGGTCCCGCGCGGCAGGCGGAGAGCGGCGCGCGTCAGCAGGAACACCCCGCTCGGCCGGTGCAGGGTGAAGATGTGGGTGCCGTTGCCGACGCTCAGCACCAGCACCGTCTCCGGCCCGTAGATCAGAAATCCGGCGGCGAGCTGCGCGCTGCCCGGGCGCAGCAATTGCCGCGCCGGCGGGAGGGCGGGATCGACCGGCAGGATCGAGAAGATGCTGCCGATCGGAGCATTGACGGCGATGTTGGAAGACCCGTCGAGCGGGTCTATGGCGATGGCAAGGCACCCGTCCGCGCGCACAACGATCGGTGCCGCGGCCTCTTCCGAGCCGAGCACCGCGACCGGCGCATGGCGCAGGGCGGCGACGAAGATGTCATGGGCGCGGCGGTCGAGTTCCTTTTGCGCGTCCCCGCCGGGATTGGCCTCGAGGCCGGCGGCGAGATCGCCGGCGAGCGGGCCGAGGGCGCAAAGCTCGGCGAGCTTCCGCCCGGCCTCGGCGCAGGCCAGAACGGTGGCCGCGACCGCCTCGCGCGCCGGATCACGCGCCGCCCAATGCGTGAGATGGTCTTCCAGGGTCTGTTTCATCGCTTCCTCCTCCACTGGACCATAATTTCCGTGATCCGGCCGGCGGCGCAATGATCGTTCGCGCGCATTCTCTTGGGAGACATGAATAGTTGCTCTTGTCGATGAAAGCGATTTTAATTAACTTTCATTGGATGAAAAATTTTTTGAATCAGGCCCGCCGCCGCCTGACCCTGAAGCAGATGCGCGGCTTCGCCGCCATCGTCGAGCACGGCACCATCACGGGGGCCGCCGCCGCCATCGGCGTGACCCCGCCGGCGATTTTGCATCAACTCCGCGAGATCGAGGACAGTTTCGGCCTGCCGCTACTGGAGCGCAGCAACGGCGTGGCGATCCCGACCGAGGCCGGGCGCGAGATCCTGGCCGCCATCGCCCGCATCGAAACCGAAATCGGTGATTGTCTCGATGCCATCGCAGCACTCGCCGGCATGCAGCGCGGCCATGTCGCGATCGGGGTGATCAGCACCGCGAAATATTTCGCGCCGAGCGCCCTCGCCGCGTTCAAGCGTGCCCATCCCGAGATCGATCTTCGTCTCCTGGTCGGCAATCGCGGCGAGACGGTGGCGGCGCTCGAACGCTTCGATATCGATCTCGCCATCATGGGCCGCCCGCCGGAGCATTTCGAGGTCACCGAAGTAGCGATCGGCCCCCACCCGCATGTCATCATCGCCGCCCCCGATCATCCGCTCGCCGGACGCGCGGCGATCCCGCCGGCAGCCCTCCTCGATCAGCCGTTTCTGCTCCGCGAGCCGGGCTCGGGGACGCGCGCCTTGGTGCAACGCGTGTTCGAGAGCGCCGGGCTCGACCCCGCCGGCGGCATGGAGTTCGGCAGCAACGAGACGATCAAGCAGGCGGTGATCGCCGGGATGGGCATCGCGCTGATCTCCGCCCACACCATCGCCGCCGAATGGGCGGACCGGCGGATCGCCATTCTCGATGTCGTCGGTTTGCCGATCTTGCGGCAATGGTATCTCGTCCGGCGGCGGGAGAAGCGGCTCTTGCCGGCGTCGCGCGCCTTGTGGGAACATCTGGTGCGGGATGGCGGCACGTTTCTGCCCAGGATCGATCTGCCGGGCGGGATACCCGGCGGCTGAGGGAGGTGGCCATGCGCCTTGCGATCATCGGGCTGCTGGCGCTCGGCGCGGTGCCCGCGCATGCCGGCGACGCGCGCGACGGGAGCGCCGCCTATGGCGGCTGGCGGGATGATCGCCCCGGCCTCACCCGCCACATCACCGAGGCCGACCTTCCTGCGCCGGGGACGCAGACGGTTGCCAGCAACGGCGCCCGCGTCGTCCCCTGCCCGCCCGGATTCTCGCCGCGCGTGCCGCCGGGTTTCGCCGTCGATCGCGTCGCGACCGGGTTTTTGGAGCCGCGCACCCTCCGCACCGCGCCGGACGGCGCGATCTTCCTCGCCGAAAGCGGCGCCGGGCGGATTCTCGTCTTCCCGCCGGATTTCGCGACCACCGGCGGCGCGCCGCGCGTGTTCGCCGAAGGTCTCGATCAGCCCTACGGCATCGCGTTTTTCCCGCCCGGTCCCGCGCCCGCTTTCGTCTATGT
>JAKCCP010000330.1 GCA_021841985.1 Pseudomonadota bacterium
AGATCCAGGATTTCAACTACCGCGCCACCAAGGAGGCGATCGCCCGCGCCGTCCGCGGCGAGCCCAGGGCCTCGCAGGTGGTGCAGCAGCGGAACAGCGTCGCCCACCCCTTCGCCGCCTGAACGATTCCTCCGAAAACCCCGGGGCCCGCATGGGCTCCGGGGGCGCTTTCGGGCGGTCAGGCCGCTTCGGCGCGGATCGCCTCCGCGAGGGTCGAGAAAATCCGCTCGATATGCGGGTTTTCGATGATCAGCGGCGGCGAGAGGGCAATGATGTCGCCGGTGGTGCGGATCAGGACACCGTCATCGAAGCAGCGATGGAATACCCGCATTGCGCGCTCGCCGGGCTTGCCCGGGCGGGGGGCGAGTTCGATCCCGGCGACGAGGCCGAAATTGCGCACATCGATGACGTTGGGCAGCCCCTTGAGGCTGTGCGCGGCGTCCGCGAACGCGCCTTCCATCGCCCGGGCGCGGCCCGGCAGATCCTCGGCGCGGAACAGATCGATGGTCGCGATCGCGGCGGCGCAGGCGAGCGGATGGCCGGAATAGGTATAGCCGTGAAAGAACTCGATCCCGGCCGGCGCGTTATCGACGATCGCATGATAGACCGCATCCTTGACCGCGACCGCCCCCATCGGCACGGCGGCGTTGGTCAACCCCTTGGCCATGGTCATGATATCCGGCACAACGCCGAGCCGCTCGGCGCCGAACGGCGCGCCGAGGCGGCCGAAGCCGGTGATCACCTCGTCGAAAATCAACAGGATGCCGTATTTGTCGCAGATCGCGCGGAGCCGCTCGAGATAGCCCCTGGGCGGCACCAGGACGCCGGTCGAGCCGGCCAGCGGCTCGACGATGACGGCGGCGATGGTTTCCGCGCCATGCAGCGCCACCAGATCCTCGAGCACATCGGCGAGATGCGCCCCCCATTCCGGCTGGCCGCGCGAAAACGCGTTATGCGCCGGGGCGTGGGTGTGCGGGAGATGATCGACCGCCGGCAGCAGGGCGCCGAATTGCTTGCGGTTGCCGCCGATGCCACCGACCGACATGCCACCGAAGCCGACCCCGTGATAGCCGCGCTCGCGCCCGATGAGGCGCACCCGCCCGGCCTCGCCGCGGGCGCGGTGATAGGCGAGGGCGATCTTGAGCGCGGTATCGGCGCTTTCGGAGCCGGAATTGGTGAAAAACACCCGATCCAGCCCGGGTGGGGTCAGCTCCGCCAGTTTCGCCGCCGCCTGGAAGGCGATGGGATGGCCGAGCTGGAAGGTCGGGGCGAAATCCATCACCGCCGCCTGGTGCTGGATCGCCTCGGTGATCTCGCGCCTTCCATGCCCGGCATTGACGCACCAGAGCCCGGCGGTGCCGTCGATGACCTCGCGCCCCTCGGGGGTGTAGTAATGCATGCCGGACGCGCGGGCGAGCAGCCGGGGGGCCGATTTATAGGCGCGATTGGCGGTGAACGGCATCCAGAAGGAATCGATGTCATTCGGGCGCGGGGGCGCGATCTCGTTCATGGCGGCAGCCTTTCGCGGTCTTTATTCGCGCCGAGCCTGCCGCGTTCCCGCTCGCCGGACAAGCCTCGGCGGGCGGTTTTTTCAGCCGCGCGGGCGGAAGCGGTTGGTGAACAAGCAGCCGGCGCCGCCGGCCAGCATGAGCAGCGCCATCGGTCGCGCGGTGCCGTCGTTGATCAGCCCGACCGCGGTGCTGAAGAGGGCGCCGAGCAGGAATTGCCCGGTGCCCATCAAGGCCGAGGCGCTGGCCGCTTGTGCCGCGTGGCGGGAGAGCGCGCCGACGGTGGTGGTCGGCATCAGGAAGCCGAGCGCCGCGAGATAGCAGAACAGCGGCGCGGCAAGCCCGGGAATCTGGCCCCAGCCGGTGAAGGCGTCGAGCGTCAGCACCCCCGTCGCCAGCGCGGCAACGCCGATCGCGGTGTCGAGCACCCGATCGGTGCCGAAACGCGGCAGCAGGCGGGCGTTGACTTGGGCGGCGAAAATGAAGCCGGCGGCGTTCAGCCCGAACAGCATGCCGTAATGCGCCGGCGTGATGTGATACTGGCTGATATAGGCCGCCGGCGAGCCGCCGAGATAGGCGAACAGGCCAGCCAAGGCGAAGCCGCCCGAGAGCGCGTTGGCAACGAAGCGCGGCTCGCGCGCGATCGCCGCATAGCGGCCGAGTAAGCCGATCGGGCCGAGGCGGATGCGCCGGTTCCTGGCCAGGGTGTCGGGGAGGAAGCGCCAGACCAGCAAGGCGCAGATCCCGCCATAGACCGCCGCGATCCAGAAGATCAGCCGCCAGCCGGCAAAAGCGAGAACGGCGCCGCCGGCCGCCGGCGCGAGGATCGGCACCACCCCCATCACCAGCATCAGCCGCGACAGCAGCCGCGCCGCCTCGTGGCCGTCGGTGAGGTCACGGACGACGGCGCGCGGCACCACCATGCTCGCCGAGCCGCCGATCGCGGCCAGCACGCGGAAGGTCGAGAACGACCAGAGGCCGGGCGCCAGCGCGCAGCCGGCGGAGGCGAGAGCGTAGAGCAAGGTTCCGAAAATCAGCGGTGCCCGTCGCCCGAAACGATCGGAAAGCGATCCCTGGGTGATCTGGCCGAAGGCGAGGCCGATGAACCAGGCGGCGAGGGTGATCTGCGCGCCGCCCGCCCGGCCGCCGAAATCCGCCTCGATCAGCGGGAAGGCGGGGAGATACATATCGGTCGAGACCGGCCCGACGGCGGTGAGCACGCCGAGCAGCAAGGTCAGCCAGATCGACGGACTCATGCCGGGGAAACATCCACGAGGGTTCGCGCAAGCACTCTTTTCATCCCGGCCCGGCAGAAGCGTCCCGGCAAAAAATGCCGGAGAGGGTCATCCGGCCCCCTGGCTTAGCGCGAAGACCGGCGGCGGCGCGAGTGCAAAATTCTGGCATGAGGCTTGCGTCATTCGTCGTCAGGTTCGCAGTGACGCAGATTTCGCAAGGATCGGAGACCCCGCCATGATCAGCCATCTCTCGCACCGGCTTCTGACCCAAGGCCAGGGCTGGACCACCCCGACCGGCAGCGGCAATGCCGATGTTTACGCGGCCGAGGACGCGCAGCAGAGCGCGGCGCCGAACAGCGCCGCGGCGATGGCGGCGAATGTCAGCGCCGCCGCCGGCCTTGGGGCGCAGCCGACCTCCTTCGCCGCGGCCATGAACGCGGCCAGCACGATGCCGGGCCTGGCAACCGGCGAGGGCGACGATGATGGCGCGGGCGCGGCCACCAAGGGCGGCGCGAACGGAACCACCGATCCGACCCAGTTCGCCCTCGCCGGGCCGCTGCTCGGCCACCATCACGGTTCGCTGCTGACCGCGACCACCGGGCAGGGAGCGGTGTCCTCCGGCGCCCAAAAAAGCCCGGGCCAGGGCGCGAACCAGGGCACGATCGCGCCGTCTTCGCCATCGGTCGCCAACGCGCTGCAGGCCTATCAATCCGTCGCCCGCGGTCTGCACTGACGCTCAGCCAGACGTCAGCTCAGCCACAGGGGGGATTTGAGCCTGGCGAGGAAGGCTTCATGCGCCGCAAGCTCGGCATCGGAGACCAGGATCGGGCGCGGGCGGCGCGGGCGGTCGTTGGCATAGGTGATGGCGGGGGGGATGGCGGCGCTTTCCGCTTGCAGATCGAGCCCGCGCTGGCGCCCGCCGGTGAGTTCGACATAGATTTCGGCCAGCAGCCGGCAATCGAGCAGGGCGTTGTGGGTGGTGCGCGCCGAAAGATCGATGCCGAAGCGCCGGCAGAGGGCATCGAGGCTGTTGGGAAGCCCCGGAAACCGGGTCTTGGCGAGGACCAGCGTATCGACCATCCGCCCGCGATCGAGCGCGGGCGCGCCAATCCGGCGTAATTCGGCGTCGAGAAAGCCGAAATCGAACGGCGCGTTATGGGCGATCAGCGGGCCCGCGCCGAAAAACGCCAGCAAGTCCTCGGCGATCATGCCGAAGCGGGGCTTGCCGGCGACATCGCGCGCGGTGATGCCATGGACACGCACCACCTCCTCCGGCACGTCGCGTTCGGGATCGAGGAGGGTGTGGAAATACTGCCCGGTCGGCAGATCGTTGATCAGTTCGAGTGCTGCGATCTCGAGCACCCGATGGCCCTGCGCGGGATCGAGGCCGGTGGTTTCGGTATCGAATAAAACGGCGCGGGTCATGCGAACATCCCGAGGAGGAAGCGGCGCAATTGCCGCCAGGCGTGATGGCGCGAAAGCCCGGTCCGCACCACGAGATCGGCGCGGCGGCGCTTTTCCCGGTCCGGCATCTGGCGCGCGAGAATGGCGGTGATCTCGGCATCGGTCATCTGCCCCCGCGCCCGCACCCGCGCCCGCTGCACGGAGGCGGGGGCGGAGACGACGATGACGGCATCCACCCGCCGGCTGCCGCCGGTCTCGAACAGCAGCGGAATATCGAGAATAGCGGCGCGCGCGCCATGGCGGCGGGCAGCGGCGATGAACCGGCGCTCGGCTGCGCGCACCAGCGGGTGGATGATCGCCTCCAGCCGCGCCAGCGCCTCCGCCTGCCCGAGCACGGCGGCGCGGAGGCGGGGGCGGTCGATCGCCCCGTCCCGGACGGCGCCGGGAAACGCGGCGGCGATCAGTGGCACGGCGGCGCCGCCCTTGGCCTGGAGCGCCCGCACGGCGCGATCGGCATCGAAAACCGGCAGATGGGTGCCGCGGAAAACGGCGGCGGCGGTGGATTTGCCCATACCGATCCCGCCCGTCAGGCCGATCAGGCGCATGTCGGGACCGCGCGGTCGGGCGCCAGCAGATCACCCGCGACGAAACGATAGAGCGCCTCATCGACCGCGGGTTCGACCCCGAACCAGGCGGCAAAACCCGGCGCCGCCTGATGCAAAAGCATCCCGAGCCCGCCAATGACGCGGAGCCCGCGCATGCGCGCCGCCCGCAGCAGCGGGGTTTCCAGCGGCACATAGACGATATCGGCAACCACCAGCGCCGCCGGCGCGCCGGCGAGATCGAGATCGAGCGGCGGATTGCCACTCATTCCGGCCTGGGTGGTGTTGATCACCAGGGCATGATCGGCGAGCGCCCGATGCCGCGCCGCCCAGGGAAGGATCGCGAGCCCCGGCAGCGCCGCCGCCAGCCGCACCACCGCCTCTTCCCGCCGCGCGGCGAGGCTGACCGCGCACCCCGCCTCCTGCAAGGCGCTGGCGATCGCCCGCGCCGCGCCGCCGGCGCCGATCACCAGCGCCGGCCCGGCGGCGGGATCAACCCCTTCGGCGCGGAGATGGGCGAGAAACCCGGCGCCGTCGCTATTGCCGCCGTAGACCCGGCGATCGCGAAACACCAGCGTATTGACCGCGCCAGCCCGCCGCGCCGACGATGCCACCTCGTCGCAGAGCGCGAACGCGGCTTCCTTGTGCGGCAAGGTGACGTTGAGCCCGGCAAAGCCGCAGGCGACCAAGCCGCCGAGGGCGCGGGCGAACGCCTCGGGCGGCACCGCGAGCGGCACATAGGCGCCATCGATCGCATAGCGCTCGAGCCAGAACCCGTGCAGCCGCGGCGAGCGGCTATGCGCGACCGGCCAGCCCACGACACCGGCGAGCCGGGCCTTCCCTGAAAGAATCGGCATCACGCTAGCAAACACGGGAGCCAGCGGGAGATCAAGCCGGCGTCAGCGCGCAAAATGCCGGGTCGCTTCACGCAACCTCCGCAGCGCCCGGCGGGTTTCGCGCGCGAGGGCAATGAGCCCCGGGAGTTGCGAAGGCGCGGCGGCGAGCGAGGCGATGAGGGGGAAGAGCGCGATCCCGCCACCGGGATCGAACGCCGCTTTCGCCGCCGGCGGCAGGTCGCGCCCGGCGGGGTCGCCGATGACGCGGAGCACCGCGAACGGGATGCCATGCCGCGCCGCCGCGCGGGCGACGGCGCCGCTTTCCATGTCCACCGCCGCGGCGCCGGTTGCGGCGAAAATCCATGCTTTTTCCGCGCTTTCGCCGACGATGCCGGCGCTTCCGAGCACTGTCCCGGCGCGCGCCCCGGCAAGGGCTGCGACCAGCGCCGGGTCGGTCGCGAAACGCTCGCCGGCGAGGGTCACCACTGCCTCCGGCACGATGAGCGTGCCAGGGAGAAGCGCGGGATCGAGCCCGCCGGCGATCCCGAAGCTGATCAGCGCCGGCGCGCCGGCGGCGGCCAGCGCCTCGGCGCTACCGGCGCCGATCCCGATGGGGCCGATCCCGACCGCGCCGAGGCGGCGGGCGATGCGCGCTTCCGCCCGCATCCCGACGATGAACGCGGCGCCGGCCAGCGGAGGGTCAGAAGCCGAAGGCGACACGGCGCTGGTTGGCGTGCCGGAGCGCCGTGAACCGGGCCAGCGCGAGCAGCGGGAAATACTGTTTGTAGCCGTGATAGCGGAGATAAAAAACACGTGGAAAGCCGACCGCGTTATAAGGCTGCTCCATCCACGCGCCGTTTTCCCGCTGCGCGCCGGCGAGCCAGGCGATGCCGCGCGCGACCGCAGGGTGGTCGGCCTCGCCGGCGGCCATCAGCCCGAGCAGCGCCCAGGCGGTGTGCGACGGCGTGCTTTCCTTGTAGCGCCCCGGCGGCGCGCCGGCATAGGTTTCCTCATCCTCGCCCCAGCCGCCATCCTCGCGCTGGGTCGCGAGCAGGAACGCGACCGCCCGCTGGATCGCGGGATCATCATGGGCGAGGCCGAGCGCGTTGAGCGCGCACAGCACCGACCAGGTGCCGTAGATGTAATTCGTGCCCCAGCGCCCGAACCAGCTCCCGTCCCGCTCCTGCTCGCAGCGAAGCCAGGCGAGGGCGCGGGTCAGCACCGGGTCGCTGGCGGGGGTGCCGATCTGGGCGAGGAAGGAGACGCAGCGCGCGGTGACGTCGGCGGTCGGCGGGTCGAGCAGCGCGCCATGATCGGCGAACGGGATATGGTTCAGGAACTGGTGGTCGTTGTCGGCATCGAACGCCCCCCAGCCGCCGCCCCGGCACTGCAAGCCGATGATCCATTGCCGGGCGCGGGCGATCGCGGGGGCATGGGCGGAATCGCCGCTCCGGTGCAAGAGCATCCCGACGACGGCGGTGTCATCGACATCCGGGTAATGCGGGTTGGCGTATTGAAAGGCCCAGCCGCCGGGCGGCACGCCGGGGCGG
>JAKCCP010000381.1 GCA_021841985.1 Pseudomonadota bacterium
CGTGGCCTGGGAACGTTCAGCGCCGATGGAATCCTTCACCGCTTACGGCCCCGATGCCGACCAGGAGGACGCGCTCGCGACGCGCGCCGCCTGGCTCTATTACGCGGGCGGCATGACCCAGTCCGAGGTCGCCGCCGCGCTCGGGGTCGCGCCGGCGAAGGCGCATCGGCTTGTCGCGCGGGCGAGCCGGCTTGGTTCGGTGCGGGTCTTCGTCGAGGGGCCGATCGCCGGCTGCATGCAGCAGGAGCGGCATTTGATGCGCGAATTCGGGCTCCGCTTCTGCCGCGTGGTGCCGGCGCTCGCGCCGGTGGCGCTGCCGCTGCGCGCGCTCGGCATCGCCATGGCCGGGGTGCTTCTCAACGAACTCGAATCCGGCCGCCATCGCGTGATCGGGGTCGGCCACGGCCGCACCCTCGCCGCCGCCATCGATCATCTGCCGCGCCTGCTCCGGCCCGATCTCCGCATCGTCTCTCTGCTCGGCGGCGTGCCGCGGCAGATGAGCGCCAATCCCTTCGACGTGATCCTCCGGCTGGCCGAGAAGACCGGGGCCGAAGCCTATCTCCTGCCGGTGCCGTTCTTTGCCAATTCCGCCGCCGACCGCGCGGTGCTGCTTGGCCAGCGCGGGGTCGCACAGGCCATGGAGCTTGCCCGCGAGGCGACGCTCTATCTGGTCGGGATCGGTGACGTCGCCGGCGCGCAGAGTTTTCTGCCGCAAACCGGCATCGTCTCCGCCGCCGAGGCAGCGGCGCTGCGTGCCCGTGGCGCGGTCGGCGAGGTGCTCGGCTGCTATCTCGACGCCGCCGGACGCAAAATCGATACCGACCTGCACGAGCGGGTGATCGCCTTGCCGCTCGAGGCGATGGCGGGGCGGGACGTGCTCGGGGTCGCCGGTGGCGCAAGCAAGGTCGCGGCGTTGCGATCCGTTCTCGCGGGCGGCGTGCTGAGCGGATTGATCACCGATGAGCTGACAGCGCGGCAGCTCCTCGAGCCGACCGGGCCGCGCCAACAAACCAAGGGGAGTAAATCATGCACGAGAAAGCGCAAGACCTCGCGCAAGCCTTCGTCGCCGGCCGGATCGGTCGGCGCGAACTGATCCGGCGCCTGGCGGCGCTCGGGATCGCGCTCGGCACCGCCGAGACCCTGCTCAACGCGACCGCGACCCGATCGCTCGCGGCCGGTTTCGATTGGCAGAAGCACAAGGGAACGCAGCTCAGGATTCTGCTCAACAAGCACCCTTACGCCGACGCGATGATCGCCGATCTCGACAATTTCAAGGCGCTCACCGGGATGGAGGTGACCTATGACATTTTCCCCGAGGATGTCTACTTCGACAAGGTGACGGCCGCGCTCTCCTCGCGTTCCACCCAGTATGACGTGTTCATGACCGGCGCCTATCAGACCTGGCAGTATGGTCCGGCCGGCTGGCTCGTCGATTTCAACGACTATCTCAAGGATCCAGAGAGGACCGCCGCGACCTATGACTGGGACGACATTCTGCCCAATCTCCGCGCCTCGACCGCCTGGTCAGGCAAGCCCGGCGCCGAACTCGGCGGGCCGGGGGCCCATCAATGGGCCATCCCGTGGGGGTTCGAACTCAACAATATCTCCTACAATCAGACGATTTTCGACAAGCTCAAGCTGACCCCGCCGCGCAACATGGAAGAGCTGATGGCGGCCGCCGCCAAAATCACCAAGGACGCGGGTGGGCCCTATGGCATCGGCGTGCGCGGCAGCCGCTCCTGGGCGACGATCCACCCCGGCTTCCTTTCCGCCTATTCGAATTACGGCCAGCGTGATTTCACGATGCCGGGTGGCAAGCTGAAGGCGGCGATGAACACGCCGGAGTCGAAGGCTTTCCATAAACTCTGGGTCCAGATGATCCAGGAATCGGGGCCGAAGAACTGGGCGACCTATACCTGGTACCAGGTCGGCACCGATCTCGGCGCCGGCGCCTCCGGCATGATCTATGACGCCGACATTCTCGGCTATTTCATGAACGGCGGCGACAACCGCGAGCGCGGCCATCTCGCCTATGCGCCCTTCGCTGCCAACCCCGCCGCCACGGGCCCGACGTCCAACGTCTGGATCTGGTCGCTCGCGATGTCGAATTTCTCCAAGCAGAAAGATGCCGGCTGGACCTTTGTCCAATGGGCATCCGGCACCGAGCATCTGCTGTTCGGCGCGCGCAAGAGCGACGTCGTCAATCCGGTGCGCAACAGCGTCTGGCGCGATGCCGGCTTCAAGGAGCGGATCGCCAAATCCTATCCCGGCTATCTCAATGAATACGAAAAGACGGCACCGGAGGCGAAGATCTACTTCACGCCGCAGCCGTTGTTCTTCAATCTCACCACCGAATGGGCGGCTTCGCTGCAACGCATGGTCGCGCGCGAGGTGAGCGTCGATGAAGGTCTCGACAAGCTCGCCGACAGCGTGAACCGCCAGTTGCATCAGGCCGGCATCGGCTAAGGGAGGGCGGGGAGGCGGCCGGCGCCGCTTCCCCGCTTTTATCATGTCGAGCACACCCCTTTCGCCATCCGTTCGTCACGCCCGCCGGCCGTTGCTGCCGCGGGTGCTGCCCTATGCGCTGAGCCTGCCCGCGCTTCTGGTTTGCATCGGCATTCTTGTGCCGTTTTTCACCGCCGCCTTCTACAGCCTGCAGCGCTACAATCTCGCCATGCCGGGCGCACGCGAATTCGTCTGGTTCGGTCAGTATCTCGACATGCTGAGCGACCCCGATTTCTGGGTGACGGTGCGGGTCTCGGTGATCTATGCCGTCGCCACCGTCGGCCTCGAATTGCTGCTCGGGCTCGGCATCGCCCTTCTTCTCCGCGAGCGCACGCGCTTCAACAACATCGTCTCGGTGGCGCTTCTGCTGCCGCTGATGACCGCCCCGGCCCTCGCTTCCTTGATGTGGAAGCTGATGACCAATCCGAATTTCGGGGTTTTGAGCTGGCTGATCGCGGAGGCCGGCGTCCATGATTTCCGCTGGGCCTCGGCGCCCGGCAGCGCGATGTTCACCGTCGTTCTCGTCGATATCTGGGTC
Source organism: Pseudomonadota bacterium (assembly GCA_021841985.1). The sequence continues at coordinate 3,044 of JAKCCP010000381.1, forward strand.
TATACGCCGTTCATGATGGTTTTGCTGCTGGCCGGCTTGCGCAGCCTGCCGCAGCAGCCGTTCGAGGCGGCGATGCTCGACGGCGTGCCGGCGCATTTCGTCTTCTTCCGGATCACCCTGCCGATGCTGGCGCCTTATATCGTCACCGCGACGCTGTTTCGCCTGCTCGATTCGATCCAGCAATTCGATATCGTCTACGCGATGACGCAGGGTGGGCCCGGCGATTCGCTGATGTTGTTCCAGGTTCGCGCCTATCTCGATTTTTTCCAATACACCAATGTCGGTACTTCGGCGGCGCTGATGATCGTGCTCTGGGCGATCACCTATGCCTTGTCCAACGTCTTCATCAAGCAATGGCTCAAGCTCAGGGAACGCACCCATGGCACTGTCTAGGATCTTTCGCGCCCTCGCGGTCGCCCTCGTGCTGGTGTTTTTCCTGTTTCCGATCTTCTGGATCCTGTTGATGTCGTTCCAGACCAACGAGGAGATTTTGCGCCTGCCGCCGAGCCTCGCCTTCCGCCCGACGCTCGCCAACTACACGGCGCTGATCTCCGGGCATCTGCAAACCGCCGCCGGGCTGCTCGACATCACTTTCCTGCATAATCTCTGGAATTCGGTTCTGCTCTCCAGCGCCTCGGTGCTGCTTGCGCTGCTGCTCGGCGTGCCGGCGGCCTATGCCTTCGCGCGATTTCGCTTCCGCCTCGGCGAGGACATCGCCTTCACCATGCTCTCGTTCCGCTTCGCGCCACCGCTTTTGGTGCTGCTGCCGCTCGCGCTCTATTTTCAGGATCTCGGCCTCAACGACACCTATATCGGGCTGATCTGGATCTATCAGCTCATTTGCCTGCCGCTCATTCTCTGGATCGTGCGCGGCTATTTCGAGGATGCGAGCCCGGACATCGAATATGCCTACCGCGTCGACGGCCATTCCTGGTGGCGGGCCTTCACCCGCATCGCGATTCCGCTGGCCGGGCCGGGGATCGCGGCGGCGGGCCTGCTCGCCTTCATTTTCGCCTGGAACAATTTCGTCTTCGCGCTGATCCTGGCCTCGGCCGACAAACAGCCGGTGACGGTCGGCGCGCTCGCCTTCGTCACCGCGTCGGGCATTCAATACGGCCAGATCGCGGCGGCGATCGTGCTCTCCATTCTGCCCACCCTGGCGCTCGCGCTCTATGCCCAGCGTTGGCTGGTGGAGGGGCTTTCGCTCGGGGCGGTCAAGGGATGAGCGGTCTCGCGGTCAGCGGGCTCTCGGCGCGGTTTGGCCGCAACGAGGTTTTGCGCGGCGTCGATCTCGCGGTCGCGCCCGGCGAAACGCTGGTGTTGTTCGGCCCCTCCGGCGCCGGCAAGACGGTGTTGCTCCGCGCCATCGCCGGGCTTGAGCCGGGCGCCACTGGTGTCATCCATATCGACGGGCGCGACGTCTCGGGATTGGGTCCGGAGGCGCGCAGCCTCGGCATGGCATTCCAGAATTTCGCGCTCTATCCGCACATGACGGCGCGCGAGAACATCGCGAGCCCCCTCCGCGCGCGCGGGCTCGCGCCGGCCGAGAGCGAGCGCCGTGTCGGCGCCGTCGCCGCGCTCCTCCGCATCGATCACGTCCTCAGCCATCCGCCACGGGCCCTTTCCAACGGCCAGAAGCAGCGCACCGCGCTGGCCCGCGCACTGGTCGGCGAGCCACGGGTGTTGCTGCTCGACGACCCGCTGCGCAATGTCGATGCCAAGCTGCGCTATGAGATGCGCCTCGAACTGCCGCGGCTTTTGCGCCAGAGCGCGGCGGCGACGATCTATGTCACCCAGGATTACCGTGAGGCGATGGCGCTCGGCGATCGGGTGGCGGTGTTGCTCGGCGGCGCGATCGTGCAATGCGCGCCGCCGGAGCTGATCTATGACCAGCCGCGCAGCGTCGCCGTGGCGCGGCTGTTCGGCGACCCGCCGATGAACCTCTTGCCGTGCCGGCCGCACGCCGACCCCGCCGGGTTGCGCGTCGATGTCGCCGGTTTGCAGCTCGCGCTCGATGCCGCGGCGGCGGCGGCGGGGAAGCCGTGTCTGCTCGGCCTGCGTCCGGAAACCCTCACCCTTGCCGCCGAGGGCAGAGCCGGCGCCGCCGCCGAGGTGATCGCCGCGACCCCGCTCCATGAGCGCATGGTCGTGCTGCTGCGGGGCGCCGCGGGCGAGGAGATCGTCGCGAGTGTCGCCGGCGGGATGGCGCTGGCGCCGGGCCAAACCGTCGCCTTCCGCGCCGAATCCGGGCAGGCATTGCTGTTCGACGCCGAATCGGGCGAGCGCATCCCGCCGCGCCGGGCGGTTGCGGAGAAAGCGGCATGAGCCTTCTCCTCACCCGCCTCAGCAAAAGTTACGGCCACGGCGCGAGCGCGGTGCATGCCGTGCGGGCGCTCGATCTCGAAGTCGCCGAGGGCGAGATCGTCGCCCTGCTCGGCTCCTCGGGGTGCGGCAAGACCTCGACTTTGCGCATGATCGCCGGTTTCGAGACGGTGACCGAGGGCAGCATCACGCTCGCCGGCCGGCGGATCGACCACCTCGCGCCCGCTTCGCGCGGGGTCGCGATGGCGTTCGAGGGCTATGCGCTCTATCCGCCGCTCAGTATCGCCGAGAATATAGGGTTTGGCCTCGCGCGCGGGCGGAGCCGGGCGGACGCCACCCGCCTGGTGCGCGAAATCGCCGCCCTGCTCGACATCGAGGATATTCTCGACCGCCGGCCGGGCGGTCTCTCGGGTGGTCAGCAGCAGCGCGCGAGTCTCGCCCGGGCGCTTGCCCGCCATGCCGATCTCCATCTCCTCGACGAGCCGATGGGCCAGCTCGAGCCGCAATTGCGCGCGGTGCTGCGCGGGCGGGTGAAGGCGCTCATCAAGCAGCGAGGCTACACCGCGGTGCTGGTCACCCATGACCAGACCGAGGCCAATGCCATGGCCGACCGGATCGCGGTCATGGAGGGTGGCGAATTGCAGCAATACGGCACGCCGGAGACGCTGCGCGCGCGGCCGGCCAATCTCTTCGTCGCGACTTTTCTCGGCGAGCCGCCGATGAACGTGCTCGCGGCCGAGCCCGACGGCGATGGCGCGCGCCTGGGCGGAGCGGCCGGCGTGACGGTTGCGCTGCCCTTGGGCGCGCTGCTCTTGGGCGAGATGCCGGCCGGGGGTGTCGCGCTCGGCATCCGGCCGCACCGGCTGCGGTTGGGCGAAGGCCCGCTCAGCGGCACCATCGCTTCCAACCAATGGCTCGGTGATCAGGCGCATGTGGTCATCGACTTCGCCGGCCGGCTGCTCGTTGCCGTCTCCGATCGGCGGGTTCCGGCGCGCATGGGCGAGACCATCGCCTTCGGCTTCGCCCCACGGGACGTCCATCTCTTCGACTGCGCGACCGGGGCCGCGCTCCGCCATGGGCTCGCGGCGCCATGAACGGTCAGGCCGAGACGCCGCTGATCCTCGCGCTCGATTCCGGCACCTCGGTGGTCAAGGCGGTGGCCTTCGACGCCACCGGGCAGCAGATCGCCGCGCGCGCCCGCCCCAACCGCATCACCCATCGGGGTGATGGCGGCGTCGAACAGGACATGGCGCAAAGCTGGGCGGATGCGGCCGCGGTGCTGGCCGAACTCGCCGCCGCCCTGCCGCCCGGCCGGGAGATCGCCGCCCTCGCGGTGACCGGCCAGGGCGACGGCACCTGGCTGGTCGATGGCGAGGGCGCGCCGGTCGCGCCGGCCTGGCTCTGGCTCGATGCGCGCGCCGCCGGGCTCGTCGCCGCATTGCGCGAAACCGAAGGCGCGCGCCGCGCTTTCGCCTGCACCGGCAGCGGCCTCAACGCCTGTCAGCAATCGAGCCACTTGCTCTGGCTCACCCGGCACCAGCCGGAGATTCTGGCCCGCAGCGCGACCGTCTTCCACTGCAAGGACTGGCTTTATTTCAACCTCACCGGCGCGCGCGCCGCCGATCCCTCGGAAGCCTGTTTCACCTTCGGCGACTGGCGCCGGCGCGACTATGCCGAGACGGTGCTGGAGGCGCTGGCGCTGACCGCGTGCCGCCGGCTGCTCGCGCCGATCGTCGATGGCACGCGGCAATGGCATGAGACACCCTGTGT
>JAKCCP010000393.1 GCA_021841985.1 Pseudomonadota bacterium
GGTCTCGCGCTCGACCGTCCGGCGACGCGGCTTACGATCGCTTTTGCCGATCACCCGATCGTCGATGGCGAGGAATGCGAACGCGCTAGGCGCTATCTCATGACGTTGGTGGCGGCGCACGGGTTTTCGGGCCATCACGCGCTCACCGTCCGGGAAGCGATTCCCTCGCATGCCGGGCTCGGTTCGGGAACCCAGCTCGCGCTCGCGATCGGCGCCGGCCTTCGCGCGTTGCATGGTCTGCCGGCGGATCCGCGGCGGGATGCGGCGCTGCTCGGGCGCGGCGCGCGTTCGGGCATCGGCATCGCCCTGTTCCAGGCCGGCGGTCTCGCCGTCGATGGCGGGCGTGGCCACGCCGAGCAGCCGCCGCCGCTGCTCGCCCGGCTTTGCGTCCCCGAGGATTGGCGGGTGATCCTGGTGCTCGACCGGGCGCGCGCCGGGCTTTCCGGCGCCGGCGAAACCGCCGCCTTCGCCGCCCTCCCGGCGATGGCCGAGGGGGTCTCGGCGACGCTGTGCCGGCTGGCGCTGATGGCGGTGCTGCCGGCCCTCGCCGAGGACGATCTCGCGGCCTTCGGCGCCGCGATCACCCGCATGCAGGAAATCCTCGGCGACCATTTCGCCCCCGCCCAGGGCGGACGCTTCACCAGCAAGGCGGTCGCCGCGGCGCTCGAACGGCTCGCCGAGGCCGGCGCGGTCGGCCTCGGGCAAAGCTCCTGGGGGCCGAGCGGCTTCGCCTTCGCCCGCGGCGATCAGGAGGCCGCGCGTCTCGCGGCGCGGGCGGCGGCGCCGGGGCTTGAGATCCATGTCTGCCGCCCGCGCAACCACGCCGCCCTTTCCGTCGCCGCATGATCGAGGAGCAACGCCATGGCCGAAAAACATATCCTCCACCTTCTGAGCCCGCTCAAACACGCGAGCCCGTTCGACGTCCACATGGCGCTCGATGCCGGCTATGACGCCGTTCTGCCGTATACCGACGTAACCCTCGAGGATGTGACGCCGCTGGTCCAGGATGCGATCTTCTCGCGCCCGCCCAAGGCCGGTGTGCGCACCGGCATTTTCTTTGCCGGCAAGGATGCGCTCACCGCGCTCGACATGATGGCGGCGGCGAAGAAGGCGATGGTGCCGCCTTTCATCGTCTCGCTGTTCGCCGACCCCGCCGGCTCCTTCACCACCGCCGCGGCGATGGTGGCGCGCGCCGAGAAACTGCTGAAAACCGCCCATGGCGCCGAACTCGCCGGCCAGAGCGTCGCGATTTTCGGCGCGACCGGCGTGGTCGGCTTCGCCGCCGGCGTGATCGCCGCCCTCAACGGTGCCAACGTCACCCTGGTCGGCCATGACGGCATTGCGCGGGTGGAGACATCCGCCGCCGAGATCAGCCGCCGCTTCAAGGTTTCGGTCGCCGCCGCCGATGGCAGCACGGAAGCGCGCAAATCGGCCCTGGTCGCCGAGTCTGGGGTGGTATTCTGCGCCGGCAAGGCGGGGGTGCAGATTCTCTCCGCCGTGCAGGTCGCGACCGCGCAGAGCCTGCTCGTCGCCGCCGATGTCAACGCCGTCCCGCCCTCCGGCATCGAGGGGCTCGACGTCATGGCCGATGGCGCCCCGCTCGGCGCCGGTTCCGCGCGCGGGCTCGGCGCGCTCGCCATCGGCCAGACCAAATATCAGACCGAGTTCGGCCTGTTCCGGCGCATGATCGCGGCCGAAAAGCCGGTTGCCTTCGATTTCCGCGACGCTTTCGCGCTCGCCCGCGAACTCGTCGCGGCCTAGCCATCAGAGCGGCATGGCCGGGCGGAAACCGGGCGCGGTGATGGTCGTCGGGCTCTCCGCCCGGGCGCTGGCGATGGCGGCGCGGCGGGCGGGCCTGGTGCCCTTCGCCGTCGATCTCTTTGCCGATGCCGATACAAGGGCGCTTGCCGCCGCCTATCGCCAGGTGCCGGGCGATGGCGCCGGCGGGCTCGAGCCGGACGCCCTCGCCGGCGCGGCCGAAAGTCTCGCGCGTGCCGCCCACGAAGCCGGCCACGCGCTCGCCGGCCTCATCTACGCGAACGGCTTCGAAGCCGCGCCGGCGACCCTCGCTTGCCTCGGCAGACAATGGACGCTGCTCGGCAATTCGCCGGAAACCCTGGCGAAACTCAAAAATCCGCGCGTTTTCGCCGCGCTTTGCCGCAACGCCGGCATTCCTCACCCGCCCCCCCGCTTTGCCCCGGCGCCGGACGCGCAGTGGCTGGAGAAGCGGATCGGCGCCGCCGGCGGTGGCCATATCCGCGTCGTCCCCGCCGGCACCCGGCCGCGTCCCGGCCATTATCTCCAGCGCCGCTGGCCCGGGCGGCCCGTCTCCGCCTTGTTCGTCGCCAATGGCCACGCCGCGATGCCTTTGTTTTTCAGCGCGCAATGGCCCGATCCCGCGCCCGAGGCGCCGTTTCGCTACGGTGGCGCGGTGCGCCCGGCGGCGATCGCGCCGAGGGTCGCGGCGCGGCTGGAGGCCGCGATCGCCGCGATCACCGCAGCCGCCGGCCTGGTCGGCCTCAACAGCGCCGATTTCCTGCTCGATGGCGAGGATTGGGCGCTGCTGGAGATCAATCCGCGTCCCGGCGCGACCCTCGATCTCGCGCCGCGCGAGGCGCTAGCCTGGCATCTCGCGAGCCTCCGCGGCCAGCTTCCGGCGCGGCACCTGACGCCGGGGGATTCGACACTGGGGCGGGCGGGTGCCGCGGCGATTTTCTATGCGCCCCGCCGGATCAGCGTCGATGCCGCCTTCTCCTGGCCGGATTGGACGATGGACCGGCCGGCGCCGGGGACGGAAATCGCCGCCGGCGCCCCCTTCTGCTCGCTCCGCGCTCAGGGCCACAGCGCGGAAGCCGCCCTCGCCCGCCTCGGCCAACGCATGAAACGCCTCGCAACCCGCGCGGAGAAAGCGCCATGACCCCTCTTTTCAGCCTCAACCAAATGGCCTGGGATCTGTTTACCGCGCTCGAGCGTGACGCCGCGACGCTTCGCCTCGGCCTTGCGCGCGGCGCGCTCGGCGAGCGTCTGATCGATGCCGGCAGCGCTTATGCTGGCGGGATCGGGGCTGGCGGGATCGGGTCTGGCGGGATCGAGGCCGGGCGCCGCATCGCCGAGATCTGTCTCGGCGGGCTCGGGCGTGTCAGCCTGATCTCCGACGCCACCCAGACGCGCTGGCCGCTGACCCTCAGCGTTGCCTCCTCGCAGCCGGTGCTCGCATGCCTTGCCAGCCAGTATGCCGGCTGGAGCCTCCAGGAGGGCAAATTCTTCGCGCTCGGTTCGGGGCCGGCGCGGGCGCTGGCGCGCAAGGAGGCCTTGTTCGCGGAACTCGATTACCGGGATCAGGCCGAGCACGCGGTGCTCGTGCTGGAGAGCGCCAAGCCGCCGCCCGCCGCCATCGTCGAGAAGGTCGCCTCCGATTGCGGCGTCGCGCCGGACCATCTCGGGGTCATCTACGCCCCGACGCAAAGCCTCGCCGGCTCCGTCCAAGTGGTGGCGCGGGTTCTCGAAGTCGCGCTGCACAAGGCGCATGAGCACCATTTCCCGCTCGATCGCATCCGGGATGGCGCCGCCGCAGCCCCGCTCGCGCCGCCGCATCCGGATTTCGTCACCGCCATGGGCCGCACCAACGACGCCATCATCTTCGGCGGCCGCGTCCACCTCTTCGTCACCGGGCCGGAAGCCGCCGCCCGCGATCTCGCCGAACACCTGCCCTCCAGCACCTCGCGCGACTACGGCAAACCCTTCGCCGATATCTTCCGCGCCGCCAAAGGCGATTTCTACGCCATCGACGGCGCCCTTTTCAGCCCCGCCGCGGCGCTGGTCACCGCGCTGGAAACCGGCAGAACCTTCCACAGCGGCCAGATCAACCCGATCGCGCTCGATGCCTCCTTTGCCTGAGCAACGCGCGGCGCCTGGGGTGAGTGCCTAAAAAACAGGCGAAACGCCGCGCCCAACGGCCGTGTCCGGCGCCAGCGCGGTGATCACGCGCTCCGGCGCCGCGTGGCACGCCCGTTGCACTTCTCCGTCCGTTGGTCTCGCGTCGGCGGCCCGGACTGGTCGTAGGAACCCTGGTCGTAGAAACGTTGGCCGTAGGAACAAAAGGGAAGAAAAACGATGGCAAATGATGATTTGTCTCTCACGCGCCGGCGGTTTGGCGGGCTTGGCATGGCGGCCATGGCGGCGGCGACACTCGGGGGGGTGAAGCTCGCCACCTCGGCCGCGCGTGCCGCCGAGAGCGGGCCGATCAAGATCGGTATCCTGCATTCGCTTTCCGGCACCATGGCGATCAGCGAAACGACGCTGAAGGACGTCATGCTGATGCTGATCGAGGAGCAGAACAAGAAGGGTGGCGTGCTCGGGCGGAAACTGGTGCCGGTGGTCGTCGATCCCGCGTCGAACTGGCCGCTTTTCGCCGAGAAGGCGCGCGGGCTTTTGACCTCCGACAAATGCGCCGCGGTGTTCGGCTGCTGGACCAGCGTTTCGCGCAAATCGGTGCTGCCGGTGTTCGAGGAGCTGAACGGCCTGCTCTTCTATCCGGTGCAGTATGAAGGCCAGGAATGCAGCCGCAATGTCGTCTATACCGGCGCCGCGCCGAACCAGCAGGCGATCCCGGCGGTCGATTACCTGATGCAGGAGGATAAGGTCCAGCGCTGGGTTCTCGCCGGCACCGATTATGTCTATCCCCGCACCACCAATCAGATTCTCGAATCCTATCTCAAGAGCAAGGGTGTCGCAGCAGGCGACATCATGATCAACTACACGCCCTTCGGTCATTCCGACTGGCAGAACATCGTCGCGCAGATCAAGCAATTCGGCTCGGCGGGCAAGAAGACCGCGGTCGTCTCGACGATCAATGGCGACGCCAATGTGCCGTTCTACAAGGAACTCGGCAATCAGGGCATCAAGGCGACCGACATCCCCGTCGTTGCCTTCAGCGTCGGCGAGGAGGAACTCGCCGGCATGGATACCAAGCCGCTGGTCGGGCATCTCGCGGCGTGGAACTATTTCATGAGCGTCGATACGCCAGAGAACAAGGCGTTCATCAAGAAATGGCATGAATTCATCAAGAATCCGAAGCGCACGACGAATGATCCGATGGAGGCGCATTACATCGGGTTCAATATGTGGGTCAAAGCGGTGCAGAAGGCCGGCACCACCGACACCAACGCGGTGATCGACGCGCTGGTCGGCGTTTCCGTCCCGAATCTTTCTGGTGGCTACTCGACCCTGATGGGCAACCATCACATCACCAAGCCGGTGCTGATCGGGGAAATCCAGGATGACGGCCAGTTCAACATCGTCTCGCGGACACCGGGTCTGGTGGTCGCGCAGGAATGGTCTCCTTACGTCGCCGAGACCAAGGATCTGATCGGCGATTGGCGGGCGCCGCTTTCCTGCGGCAATTTCAACGTCAAAACCGGCAAATGCGGCGGCGCGAGCAAATAACCGCCATGCGTTTTGCCCTCCTCCTTCTGGGCCTCGTCCTCCTGCCCGTGCTCGCGCGGGCAGGAGAGCCGACCGACGCCTTCAATGCCTTTTCCTCAGGCGATTACGACGCGATGGCGGCGGCGGTGACGGAGCTTGCCGTCTCCGGCGATCCGCGTGCCGGCGCCGTGATCACCGCGCTGCAGGCGGGGCGGCTCTATGCCAACGCGGCGGGACAACTCCTCATCCGTGAAGCGGACGGCAGCTTTCGTGATATCGCGAGCGGCAAGCCGGCGACGGTCGATGAGGACGACGTCCGAAAAATCCGCATGAACAACGCCGTCCGCCGTGCCGCCGACGCGGCGCAGGGCGGGCTGCGGCTCTTTGCCGCCGATCCGGCGACCCGCCGCCTCGCCGCGGCGGCGCTGTTCAAATCCCATGATCCCGCCTCCCTTCCCGCGTTGTCGCGTGCGCTGGCCAAGGAGCATGATCCCTCGGTGCGCGCGCTGATGGCCGAGGCCGAGGCCGCGGCGATGGTGATGAGCGCGGATGCGCCGGAGGCAAAAAAGCTTGCTGCCATCGCCATCATTCGCGCGCGCGGCGATCTCGATGCGAGCGCGCTCCTGGCATCGATCCCGAACCCGACCCCGGCGGTTGCCGCCGCCGCGCATGACGGCGTCGTCGCCATTCAGCGCGTTCTGCAATTATGGGATGTGCTGGAGAGCGTGTTTTATGGTCTCAGCCTCGGCTCCGTCCTGCTGCTGGCGGCGATCGGATTGGCGATCACCTTCGGCGTCATGGGCGTGATCAACATGGCGCATGGCGAGATGGTGATGATCGGCGCCTATGTGACTTTCGTTGTCCAGGACGTCATCCGCAGCGAGGCGCCTTCTCTGTTCGGGGCGAGCGTGCTGATCGCCGCCCCACTTGCATTTGCGGTCGCCGGGGTGATCGGCATCGCGATCGAGCGCAGCTTGATCCGCTTTCTCTATGGCCGTCCGCTCGAAACCCTGCTCGCGACATGGGGATTGAGCCTGGTTCTCCAACAAGCGGTGCGGTCGATTTTCGGCCCGACCAATCGTGAGGTCGGAACCCCCTCCTGGATGAGCGGCGCGGTGCCGCTCGGCGGGCTCACCATCACGCTCAATCGGCTTACCATCATCGCTTTCGCCATTCTGGTGTTCGCCGCCCTGATGGCGTTGCTGCGCTACACCGCGCTCGGCCTCAAGATGCGCGCGGTGACACAGAACCGGGCGATGGCGGCGGCGATGGGCATTCGCACGCCGTGGATCGACGCGCTCACTTTCGGCCTCGGCTCCGGCATTGCCGGCATGGCCGGGGTGGCCTTGAGCCAGATCGACAATGTCAGCCCCAATCTCGGCCAAAGCTACATCATCGACAGTTTCATGGTGGTGGTGTTCGGCGGCGTCGGCAATCTCTGGGGCACCGCGCTCGGGGCGTTGCTGCTCGGCGTCGTCAATAAATTTTTGGAGCCCGTCGCCGGTGCCGTGCTTGGCAAGATCGCGGTCCTGGTCCTGGTGATCCTGTTCATCCAGAGGCGTCCACGCGGATTGTTCCCGCTCAAGGGCCGGGCAGCGGAAGCATGACGCGCGGTTCGTTCGCGACTTTCGCCCCGCCGGCTCTTGTGCTCG
>JAKCCP010000001.1 GCA_021841985.1 Pseudomonadota bacterium
CGCGGCGCCGCCTATGGCGCTTTCGACGCGGCGATCGACACGCCGGCGATCCTCGCGCGGGCGATGCCGGCGACATGACGAGAAAGCGAAGAAGTGTTCTTTTTTGAAAAAAAGAACCAAAAAACTCTTTCCCGTGGGCAGTGCCTGCGGCACTGCCGGTCCGAGGGAACAGATAAAAGTCTGTTTGCTTCTTTTTCGGAAGTCAAAAGAAGGTTCTTTCTTAATATAGGATATCATTCCCATGAATGAAGCGGCCGTCACCACCACGATCCGCCTTGCCGAGTATCGACCGTCGGATTTTTTGGTCGAAACCGTGACCCTCACCCTCCGGCTCGCTGCCGCGGCGAGCGAGGTGGTCGCGCGGCTCGCCATCCGCCGCGCCCCGGGCGCGCCGCCGGCCGCGCCGCTCGTCCTCGATGGCGAGGCGCTGGCGCTCCGCGCGATCCGGCTCGACGGCGCCGAACTCGCGCCCGACCGCTATCGTCTCGACGCCCACCACCTGACCATTTTCGACCCGCCGGGCGAATTCACCCTCGAGACCACGACCGAAATCCACCCCGCCGCCAACACCACCCTCTCCGGCCTCTATGTCTCGGGCGGCAATTTTTATACCCAATGCGAGGCCGAGGGGTTCCGCCGCATCACCTTCTTCCCCGACCGCCCCGATGTCATGGCCCGCTACCGCGTGACCTTGATCGCCGACCGCCGGGCGGCGCCGATCCTCCTCGCCAACGGCAATCCCGTGGCGCAAGGCGAGAATGACGACGGCACGCATTGGGCGACCTGGGATGATCCGCACCCCAAGCCCTGCTACCTCTTCGCCCTCGTCGCCGGCGACCTCATCGCCGTCCGCGACCGCTTCGTCACCCGGTCGGGGAAAGAAATCCAGCTCGCGATCTGGGTCAGGCGCGGCGACGAGGATAAAACCGGCCACGCCATGCACTGCCTGAAAGCGGCGATGGCGTGGGACGAGAGCCGATTCGGGCGTGAATACGATCTCGATGTATTCAATATCGCCGCCGTCTCCGACTTCAACATGGGCGCGATGGAGAACAAGGGCCTCAATATCTTCAACACCCGCTATGTCCTGGCGCGCCCGGAGACCGCGACCGATGCCGATTACCGTGGCATCGAGACGGTGATTTCGCACGAATATTTCCATAATTGGACCGGCAACCGCATCACCTGCCGCGACTGGTTCCAGCTCTCGCTGAAGGAGGGGCTGACGGTTTTTCGTGACCAGGAATTTTCCGCAGACCTAGGCAGCCGCGCCTTGCAGCGCATCCAGGATGTCCGTCGCCTGCGCGCGGTACAGTTTCCCGAGGATGCCGGACCGCTCGCCCATCCGGTGCGGCCGGCCGCCTACCAGAAGATCGATAATTTCTACACCGCGACGGTCTATCAGAAGGGCGCGGAACTGGTCCGCATGATCGCCTCCCTCCTCGGCCCGCAGCGGTTTCGCGCCGGCATGGACCGCTATTTCGCGACCTGCGACAATCGGGCGGTGACGATCGAGGATTTTCTCGCCGCTCTCGGCGAGGGCGCCGGCGCCGATCTCGCCCCCTTCCTCGCCTGGTACGCGACCGCCGGCACGCCGGAGGTCACTTTGACGGAGACCTATGACGCCGCGGCCGAGACCTTCACCCTCCATCTCCGCCAACGCATTCCGCCCACCCCCGGGCAGGCGGACAAGCCGCCACTCCCGATCCCGCTCGCGATCGGCCTCTTGGATGCCGAAACCGGCGCCCCGATCGCGGCCAAGCTCGCCGGCGAAACCGCGGCGGCGAGTGCTACCCGCCATCTGCTCCTCGATCAGCCGGCGCAGACCTGGCATTTCGAGGAGGTCGCAAGACGCCCGGTGGCGGCGATCGGGCGCGGCTTTTCCGCCCCGGTGAAGACCCTCGGCCTGACCCGCGAGCGGCTCCGCTTTCTCGCGACACACGATCCCGATCCCTTCCTCCGCTGGGATTGTCTGCAACGCTACGCGACCGAGACCCTGCTCGCCGCCGCCGCCGCCTGGCGCGCCGGGGCGGCCATGATCCCCGATGAGGGATTGGTCGCGGTGATCGCGGCGCTGCTCGATGGGGCCGAGCGCGATCCCGCCTTCGTCGCCGAGGCGATCACCCTCCCCTCGGAGACCCTGCTCGCCGAGGAAATGGACGAAATCGACGTGGACGCCCTGCACGCGGCGCGCGAATCCCTGCGCGCGGCGATCGGGCGGGCGCTGGCCGGGCCGCTCCGCGCCTGGCACGCGAAACTCCGCGCCGCCGACGAGCCCGCGATCGATGGCGCCGCGATGGGCCGGCGGGCGCTCGCCAATGCCGTCCTTTCCTATCTCGTCGCCGGCGGTGGCGAGGAGGCGATCGCGGCGGCGGTTGCGCAATACCGGACCGCGCCGACGATGACCGGGCGGATCGGCGCCCTCACCCTGCTCGCCGCCATCGAGCGGCCGGAGCGGGAGCCGGCCTTGGCTGATTTTTACACCACATGGCGGCACGATCCGCTGGTGCTCGACAAATGGTTCGCGATCCAGGCGGCGGCGCCGCTGCCGGGGGCGCCGGCGCGTGTGCGCGCCCTCACCCGCCATCCCGATTTCACCCCCGCCAACCCGAATCGCCTGCGCGCCCTGATCGGCAGCTTCGCGCAGGCCAATCCGGCCGGCTTTCACGACGCCTCCGGCGACGGCTATGCCCTGCTCGCCGAAACCATCGCGACCGTCGATCCCGCCAATCCGCAGCTCGCCGCCCGGCTGGTCGCGGCGTTCGGGGCCTGGCGGCGCTACCCCCCGGCGCGCCAAGCGCTGATGGCGGCGGCGTTGGCGGATCTTGCCGCACGCCCCGGCCTCAGCGCCAACAGCCGGGAAATGATCGCGAAAATTCTAACGCCGCCACAATTACCCGACGCCGTAACGCGACATTAAGCCTCTTTCTCTACCATCCGTGAGGTTTGCTGCCCTATCAATGATGGTATGGGGGTTGATTTGCTGTCCGAGCACGTCGCGTTTCCCAGGCCGCCAGGGCTCATCGTCGTCGTGCTGCTGTTCGCGTCCCTGTTGGAGGGGGCGATCGCGATCTCGCAACTCTGCGGTGGAAGTCCGGTGATCTGGGTTGCCAATGGGGTTTTGCTCGGCGTCCTGCTCGTCGTTCCGAGCCGGCGGTTCGCCACCTATCTCTTCGCCTGCCTGCTGGCCGATTTCGCCCTCAATGAAGGCCGCGGCGATAACCTGATGCTCGGTGGCATCCTCGCCCTCTGCAAGCTCGCCGAGGTCGCGATCGCCTTCGGCCTGTTGCGCGGGCGCTTCGGCGCCCGTCCCGACCCGGCGCGGCCGGGCGCTCTGATCCGCCTTGCCGTCACCGCCCTCGCCGCCCCCGTTTTCCCGGCCATTTTCGCCGCCGACGCACGATTCTATCTGGCTGGCGAGGCTTTCGCCAAGGTTCTGGCCGATTGGTATGTCGCGAGCGCGCTCGGCTTCATGGTCGTCACGCCGTTGGTTCTCGCCATGTTCCGGTCGCATCGCCCGGCGCCGCCGGGGCGCGATGCCTTTCTCCCGGCGCTCCGCTATTTCGGCCTCCTGCTCGCGGTCTGCGTCGTGGTGTTCTGGCAGTCACGCTATCCGCTGCGCTTTCTGGTGTTCCCGCCGCTGCTCCTGATCGCCTCCCAGCGCTCACTGGTCGAAACCGCCGTGGCAACGCTGTTCGCGGCCCTGGTGATTCTCGGCTTCACCGTCGCCGGGCACGGGCCGATCTCGCTTCTCGCCCAGGCCGGAGTACTGAGCCAGGGCGAGAAGCTCCGCATCGCGCAAATTTTCTCCTTCGTCCTTGCCCTCTGCGCGCTGGCGCTGGCGGCGCGGACGGAGCAGACGCGGCGGCTGCGCGGGGTTCTTGCCAAGCGCCAGGAGCGGCTCCGCGAAAACGAACAGCGCTACCGCGTGCTGGCCGATAATTCCGGCGATGCGATCTACCGCATGTCCGTCGACGGGCGCCGGCTCTACGTCTCGCCGGCGGCGCAGGAAATGTTCGGCTTCACGCCCGAGGAGCAGGTCGGGCGCAATTGGCGCGAGGATGTCCACCCCGAGGACTGGCCGGCGGTGCGGGTCGAACTCCGCAAGCTCAACGCGGGCAGCGACGATGTCGTCTTTTCCTATCGCCGGCGGTGCAAGGACGGCCGGTTCGTCTGGGTGGAAACCCGCGTGCGCGCGGCGCGCGACCGGGCGAGCGGGGTGGTGCGCGAATATATCGCCAGCTCGCGCGACATCTCGGTGCAAAAAGCCACCGAGGAAAAACTGAACGCGGCCAACGCGGCGCTGGCCGCGCTCGCCGCGACCGACGGCTTGACCGGGATCGCCAACCGCCGCGCCTTCGATGAGGCCCTCGAGCGCGAATGGCGCCGCGCCCAGCGCGAGCAGACGGCGCTCGCCCTCCTCATGATCGATGTCGATCACTTCAAGCCGTTCAATGATTTCTATGGCCATCTCGCCGGCGACGACTGTTTGCGGCGGCTCGCGGCGACGATCAGCGGCTGCCTGCATCGCCCCGGCGATCTCGCCGCGCGCTTCGGCGGCGAGGAATTCACGGCGCTGCTGCCGACCACCGACGCCGTCGGCGCGCTCGAAATCGCCGAGCGCATCCATGACGCCGTCGCCGTGCTGGAGATCAGCCACGAGGTCACCCCGCTCGGGCGAATCTCGCTCAGCATCGGCATCGCGAGCGATGGGCCGGAGCGGTATCACAGCGCCAAGGCGCTGCTCCACACCGCCGACAGCGCGCTCTATGTCGCCAAGCACGAAGGACGAAACCGCAGCGTCATCGCGACGATCGACGATCACGGCGGCGGCGCCGGTCACAACACCCCGAACACGCGATAGACCGGGCCACTCGGCGGACGATGGCCGATGCCGACCGCCAGCAGATCGTTGAGCCAGGCATAGCGGGGATCGCCGGTCTCGAAAATCAGCGCCGTGCGGAAATAATACTCCGCCGGGGAAACCGCCGCACCGGCCGCGAGCCGGCGCATCACCGCCTCGGGACCGGTGCGGAGACCGCGATAGCGGACATAGATCGCCGCCCCGTCCGCGGTCTCCAACACGATCCGCACGTCGAGAAGGGTGCGCCCGCCGGCACCGACGACCAGGGCATCCTCGCCGATCGGCAGGATACGCCCGGCCATGCGCGGCCCGGCGAAACGCCCGCCCCTGATCGGCACCACCCGCCGCTCGCCGCTCGCACTCGGCCCGATCACCGCCGGCTCGCCGACCTCGATCGCCATCTCGAACAGAAATTCGCTCGCCAAGGTTTCCATCGCGTCCTCCCCGCGTCAGCTTGGCGGCCACAACGACGCGAGGCAAGAGCGAGGGCTTTCATCGCCGCGCGGAAGGGATAACATACCCGCAAGCCCCCTTGCCGCATCGCGCCGAGCGGGAGAAAAAGAGGCGGGAGGAACAACGGCATGGATTTCGATCTCGACGACACCCAGCAAGCGATCCAGGACACCGCCCGCCAATTCGCCCGCGAAACCCTCCTCCCCCACGCCGCGCATTGGGATGAAGCGCGCATTTTCCCGCGCGAGGCGTTGCGGGCGGCCGCCGAACTCGGCTTTGCCGGCATCTACACGAGCGAGACGCATGGCGGCAGCGGGCTCGGGCGGCTGGAGGCGGCGCTGATTTTCGAGGCGCTGGCGAGCGCCGATCCCTCGACCGCGGCCTTTCTCTCGATCCACAACATGGTCGCCTGGATGATCGACCGCTTCGGCAACGAGGCCCAGCGCGCGCGGTTCCTGCCGGCCATGATGCGCGGCGAGATCATCGCGAGCTATTGCCTCACCGAGCCGGGCTCGGGCTCGGACGCGGCGAGCTTGCGCACCAGCGCCGCGCGCGAGGGCGAGCATTACGTGCTGAACGGCAGCAAGGCGTTCATCTCCGGCGGCGGCGCCTCTGATCTCTATGCGGTGATGGTGCGCACCGGCGGCGCCGGCCCGCGCGGCATCTCCTGCGTCCTGGTCGAGAAGGGAACGCCGGGGCTCGGCTTCGGCAAGCCGGAGCGGAAACTCGGCTGGAACAGCCAGCCGACGACGCTGGTGACGTTCGAGGATTGCCGCGTGCCGGTCGCCGACCGGCTCGGGGATGAGGGCGAGGGGTTCCGCATCGCCTTGGCCGGGCTCGATGGCGGGCGGGTGAACATCGCCGCCTGCTCGCTCGGCGGCGCCCGCGCAGCACTCGATCTCGCGCTTTCCTATGTCCGCGAGCGCCGGCAATTCGGCCAGCGCCTCGCCGATTTCCAGGCCCTGCAATTCCGCCTGGCCGACATGGCGACCGAGTGGGAGGCGTCGCGGCTGATGGTGCATCGCGCCGCCATCGCCCTCGATCGCGCAGCACCCGACGCGACGACCCGCGCCGCGATGGCCAAGCGCTTCGCGACCGATGCCTGTTTCCGCATCACCGATGAGGCGTTACAGCTCCATGGCGGCTATGGCTATATCAAGGATTACGCCGTCGAGCGCTATCTGCGCGATCTGCGCGTGCATCGGATTCTCGAAGGCACCAACGAGATCATGCGCGTCATCATCGCCCGCCATCTGCTCGCCGAATGAGGGGCTCGCGGAAAAACCATGAGGAGATCTCGGTATGACGGAAATCGCCTTCATCGGGCTCGGCAATATGGGCGCGCCGATGGCCGCCAACCTGGTGCGCGCCGGCCATCGCGTGCGCGGCTTCGATCTCAACGCCCAAGCCGTCGCCGCCCATGAAGCGGCCGGCGGCATGGCCGCCGCCAGCGCCGCCTGCGCCTGCGAGGGCGCCGCAATCGTGATCTCGATGCTGCCGGCCGGCACGCATGTGCGCGATCTTTATCTTGGCGCAGGCGGCGTCATCGCGGCCATGCGTGGACACGACGCGCTGCTCATCGATGGTTCGACGATCGATGTCGAAACCGCGCGCGCGGTCACCGAAGCCGCCGCCGCGGCCGGGCTCGCGATGCTGGACGCGCCGGTTTCGGGCGGCGTCGGCGGCGCCCAGGCCGGAACGCTCACCTTCATGGTCGGCGGCGAGGCGGCGGCGTTCGCGCGCGCCC
>JAKCCP010000079.1 GCA_021841985.1 Pseudomonadota bacterium
CGCGTTGCGAAGCGCCCATCAGGACCAGTATCATTTCATCGAGGCGTATCTCGAAACCACCCCGGAATCGACCGAAGCGGCCGCACAGCCTTTGATCCCCCTGTTCGACCACATCGCCAGCCTCTCGGGCGCGATTTCGAGCGGGATCGAGCCGAAACCAACATCGCCTTGACCAGGGCACCCCCCGCACGCTTCGGGGAAAAAAGTTCTTTGGTTCTTTCTTTCAAGAAAGAACTTCTTTTTTGCAAAAAAGAAGCAAAAAACTTTTACCCCGTTTAGGTCGGTGGCCAGCGTTGTGGTTGGTCGTAGAACGCGTTCCTGATGTACTCCGCGACGGCGATATAGGGCGGGGGGGAGCGGGGGGGCGGCGGTCGCGCGGCGCTTGGCGGCAGGTAGTCGCCATGGTCGTAGTTGTCCGCCTCGGGGATCCGCCAGGGCCCCTCGACCAGCGCGGCTTCCGGGCGCGACGGCCCGGCGTAGCCGAGCGCGGGCTGAAACGGCGGGTGGTCGTCGTGCAGCAAATCGGCGAAGGGATCGCCCAGCGGAAACGCGAGCTTCAACACCCTATCGGCCCGCGAGGCGAGCATCGAGAGGTCGGTCGGGTTGCTCGCGGCGGCGGCGTATTCGCCGATCAGGCAGTTCTGGTTGATCGCGCCGGCGAGCAGCGTCACCGAGCGCGCCGGTCGCCCCAGCCCGAGCAGCGCCTGGAGCACGACGCGCGCGCCGAGGCTATGGGAGGCGAACGACAAACTGCGCGCCGCCGCGAGATGATCGCGGCAGAATTTGGCGATGGCGTTGCCCGAGGTGATCGCGACATCGCCCTCGAACGGATAATCGAGCACCGGGATCCAGCTATCGCCCGGCCACAACACGCCGATCGCGACATCGCCCGCCGCGAGATCGAGGAGCGGGTGCAAACGCTCAAACATGCGCGCCCCGGCCGCGAAATCGACGTTGAAGCCATGCACGATGAACAGCAGATTGCGCCCGCCGAGCAGGCGCGGAACCTCGCCCCAGGGCAAACCCGCGAGCGCGCCGGTCTCGCCGTTGCCGGCAAGCATATAGGGCTCGCTCAGAACAAAGCCGCCGACCATGGAGCGGCGGAGGTTGAGATAGAGCGTCACCGCAACAGCGCGCGCAACTTGCCGCTCGCCGCGACCGCGGTGCTGAGCGCGGTGGTGAGATCCTTGGTGACGGGGGCAAGCGGGGTTGCGACCAGGCCGACCAGCACGGCGAGCAGCACATGTTTCATATCGAACGGGCTGCTCACGGCATAGCCGCCGATGAGGGCGAGCACAACGGCGATCGCCGCGGCCAGCACCTTCGCCGCGTTGCGGTAGTGCTGGTCGGCTTTTTCATAGGCGGCATCTATCACCGCGCTGAGGATCGCATCGAGATGGCCGTAGATATTGACCTCCGCGGGCGTGAGATCGGTGCCTGCCGCGATCTTTTCCGCGAGGGGGTTCAGGGCCGCGCGATCCAGCCCGGTGGCCGCCGCCAGCGCCGCCACGGTTTCTGGCCGCAACCCGAGTTTGATCAGCGCCTTGACCTTCGCCTTCTGATCCCCGATCGCCACGCCATTGATCCAGAGCCCATCAATCGTGTCGAACGCCGCGCGCTCGGGGATGGTTTCGAGGAGGGTGTTAAACGGCTTGATCTGCTCGCGGATGGTTTTGAGCCCGACATGGGAGATGCCGAGGGCAAACAATTTGGTGGTGTCCACCAGCCCCGAGGCGGCGGCGCCGAGGGCGCCAATGGCGCCGAGGATCGCGGCCAATTGGGTGGGATCCGGCAACATGCTTTCCTCCCCTCCGGAAAGCCGAATATTGCCCCATTGACTACACCATCGCAACATAATTATCGCCGAAAGACCACAGGATAAAGCGAAAGACAGGGGAAAAAAGTTCTTTGGTTCTTTCTTTCAAGAAAGAACTTCTTTTTTGTAAAAAAGAAGCAAAAAACCTTTATCCCTTGGGGGGTGTGCAAAGGCGCCCCGCGGGGCGCCCGGGTTTTTCCGCCCAGCCGGATTGCTCAATCGCCCGCGTCGCGCCAAAAGGCGGCTTGCTTTTCCTGCCGCCTTATTTCTTGCCAAGGACACGCGCCGCGCATGACCGACGACCTCGCCGCCCTCGCCGCCGCCACCGCGCGCGAACTTGCCGAAGCCCGCGATCTTCGGACGTTGGAGGAGGTTCGGGTCGCCGTGCTCGGCAAATCCGGCCGGCTCACGGCCCTCCTCAAGGCGCTCGGCGGGCTGCCGCCCGAGGCGCGGCGGGCGCGGGGGGCGGCGGTGAACGCGCTCAAGGAGCAACTCACGGCGGCGATCGAGGCGCGGCGCGCGGCCCTCGAGGAGGCGGCGCTGGCGGCGCGTCTCGGCGCCGAGCGGGTCGATGTCACGCTTCCCGCCCGGCCCTCCGCCCTGGGCCTGATCCATCCGATCAGCCGCACCATCGAGGAAATCGCCGCGATTTTCGGCGCCATGGGGTTTGCCCTGGCCGAAGGCCCCGATATCGAGAGCGACTGGCATAATTTCGGCGCCCTCAACATCCCCGCGCACCATCCGGCGCGGGCCGATCACGACACTTTTTACCTCCCCGCCAGCGCCCCCGGCCAGCCGCCGCGCGTGCTCCGCACCCACACCTCGCCGGTGCAGGTGCGCACCATGCTGGCCGCCTCGCCGCCGATCCGCGTCATTGCCATGGGCCGCACCTACCGCGCCGATCATGACGCGACCCACAGCCCGATGTTCCACCAGTGCGAGGGCCTGGCGCTCGACCGCGCCCTCACCCTCGGCCATCTCAAGGGCTGCCTGATCGATTTCTTGCGCGCCTATTTTGGCCTGCCGGCGCTTCCCGTGCGCTTCCGCGCCAGCTATTTCCCCTTCACCGAACCCTCGATGGAGGTCGATATCGGCTGGGACCGCGGGAGCGGCGAGATCGGGCAGGGCGGCGACTGGCTGGAGATCCTCGGCAGCGGCATGGTGCATCCCAAGGTCCTGGCCAATGCCGGCATCGACCCCCGCGAATGGCAAGGTTTCGCTTTTGGCATGGGGATCGAGCGCATCACCATGCTGAAACACGGCATCAACGACCTCCGCCCGTTTTTCGAGAGCGACCCGCGCTGGCTGCGCCACTACGGCTTCAGCCCGCTGGCGCCGGCCCTGCTGCACGAGGGGGTGTGAGCGATGAAGTTTTCGCTTTCCTGGCTGCGCGATCATCTCGAGACCGCGGCGCCGCTGGCGCGGCTCACCGCGACCCTCTCGGCGATCGGGCTGGAGGTCGAGGGCGTGGCCGATCCCGGCGCGGCGCTGGCCCCCTTCCGCATCGCCCAGGTGATCGCGGCGGAGCCGCATCCCGACGCCGATCGCCTGCGCGCCTGCCGCGTCGATGCCGGCGCCGGCGTGGTTTCGGTGGTGTGCGGGGCGCCGAACGCGCGGGCCGGCATGAAGGCGGTGTTCGCGCCCCCCGGCAGCGTCATTCCGGCGACCGGCATGGTTCTGAAAACCGGGAAAATTCGCGGCGTCGAGAGTGCCGGGATGCTGCTTTCGGCGCGCGAGATGGGTCTCGGCGAGGACCATTCCGGCATCGTCGAGCTGCCCGAGAGCGCCCCGGTCGGGGAATCCTACGCGCGCTGGGCGGGGCTCGACGATCCGGTGATCGAAATCGCCGTTACCCCCAACCGGGGTGACGCGCTGGCGGTGCGCGGCATCGCCCGCGATCTCGCCGCCGCCGGTCTCGGGACGCTGAAGCCCTTTGCCCCCGCCCCGGTGCCGGCCGCGTTCGCGAGCCCGCGCCACTGGCGGATCGCGTGGCCCGAGGCCTGTCCCTACGTGCTCGGGCGGAGCTTTCGCGGCCTCTGCAACCGGCCCAGCCCCGACTGGCTCGCCCGGCGCTTGCGCGCCATCGGCCTCCGCCCGATCAATGCCCTCGTCGATATCACCAACTTCTTCACTTTTGATCTCGGCCGTCCGCTGCATGTCTTTGATGCGAATAAACTAACGGGCGCGTTCCTGGTGCTGCGCCGGGGCGCGGGGGAGCGGCTTTCGGCGCTCAACGGGCGGGAATATGTTCTCGGGCCGGAGGATTGCGTCATCGCCGATGACCGCGCCGCCCTCTCGCTCGCCGGCATCATGGGCGGGGCCGAGACCGGCTGCGATGCGGCGACGACCGAGGTTTTCCTCGAATGCGCGATCTTCGATCCCGTGCGCATCGCGCAGACCGGCCGGCGGCTGCAAATCCACTCCGACGCCCGGGCGCGCTTCGAGCGCGGCGTCGATCCCGCGCTGCTGCCCGAGGCGATCGCGGCGGCGAGCCGCATGATCCTCGATCTCTGCGGCGGCGAGGCCTCCGAGGTGGTGGCGGCGGGCGCCGAGCCGGCCTGGCGGCGGAGCGCGAGCTTGCGTTTCTTCCGGCTCGAACAATTGGGCGGCCTGGCACTTCCGCCCGACGAGGCCGTGGCGCGGCTCACGCGTCTGGGTTTTGCCCTCGAAGCCCGCGATCTCGATGCCGCGCGTTTCGCCGTGCCGCCCTGGCGCAACGACATCGCCGCCGGCCAGAAGCTCGATCTCGCGCCGGGCATGGAGGCCGCGCGGGCGCGGGCGGTGGCCGAGGGGGCGGCGCGGATCGAGCCCGAGGTCGAGCTGGTCGAGGAGGTGCTCCGCCTCGGCGGGCTCGACGCCATTCCCGCCGTTTCCCTCCCCAACGCCCCGCCGGTGCCGGCGCCGAGCTTTTCCCCCGCCGCGACGCGCGCCGCCCGCGCCGCCCGCGCCCTGGCCGCGCGCGGCCTGCTGGAATGCGTGAGCTTCAGCTTCCTCGCCCGTGAACAAGCAGGATTTTTCGGCCCCATCCCGGAGAGTCTGCGCCTGCAAAACCCGATCGCCGCCGATCTCGACCAGCTCCGCCCGACCCCGCTCGCCGCCCTCGTCCAGGCCGCCGCCCGCGCCGAGGCGCGCGGGCTTCCGGAGCGCGGGTTTTTCGAGATCGGCCCCGGCTTTACCGCCGCCGGCGAGCGCCCGATCGCCGCGGCGCTGCGCGCCGGGGCGAGCCCGCGGCACTGGGCGGAGCCGGCGCGGGCGTGGGACGCGTTCGACGCCAAGGCCGACGCGCTGGCGCTGCTCGCCGCCCTCGGTATTGCCCCGGAGAGCCTGACGGTGACGGCGGAGGCGCCGGGTCATTACCATCCCGGCCGCTCGGGCGCGCTCCGCCAGGGGCCGAAAACCGTTTTGGCGACCTTCGGCGAGCTGCATCCGCGGCTCTGCGCCGCCTTTGAACTCAGCCCCCCGGTCGTCGCCTGCGAGGTGTTTCTCGACGCCATCCCCGCGCCCAAGCGGCGCCGCCGCGCCGCCCCCGATCTGCCGGCACTCCAGCCGCTGCGGCGCGATTTCGCGTTTCTCCTCGATGCCGAGATCCCGGCGGAGGCGGTGCTGCGCGCCGCGCGCGGGGCGGAACGGGCGCTGATCGCCGGCGTCACGCTGTTCGACCTCTATGGCGGGGAAAAACTGCCGCCGGGGAAAAAATCGCTCGCCATCGAGGTGACGCTGCAGCCCCGCGCCCAGGCGCTGACCGATGCCGAGATCGAGGCGGCCTCCGCCCGCGTCATCGCCGCGGTCGTCCAGGCCACGGGGGCCGGCTTGCGATGATCCTGGCTGACAGCGGAGCGGAATCGCCCTATCCCTCCGGCATGACCGACACAGCCCTCCGCCATATCCGCAATTTCGCGATCATCGCCCATATCGATCACGGCAAATCGACGCTCGCCGATCGGCTGATCGAGGCCACCGGCGCGCTGTCCAACCGCGAGATGACCGAGCAGGTGCTCGACACCATGGAAATCGAGCGCGAGCGCGGCATCACCATCAAGGCGCAGACCGTGCGGCTGTCCTACAAGGCGCGCGACGGCGAGACCTATGCGCTCAACCTCATGGACACGCCCGGCCATGTCGATTTCGCCTATGAGGTGAGCCGCAGCCTCGCCGCCTGCGAGGGCTCGCTCTTGGTCGTCGATGCCAGCCAGGGGGTCGAGGCGCAGACGCTCGCCAATGTCTATCAGGCGATCGAGGCCGGGCATGAGATCGTCCCGGTGCTCAACAAGATCGACCTGCCGGCGGCCGAGCCCGAGCGCGTGCGGCGCCAGATCGAGGACGTGATCGGGCTCGACACCTCGGACGCGGTGCTGATCAGCGCCAAGACCGGGCACAATATCGCGGGCGTGCTGGAGGCCATCGTCACCCGCCTGCCGCCGCCCCAGGGCGACCCCGAGGCGCCGCTCAAGGCGCTGCTCGTCGATAGCTGGTACGACGCCTATCTCGGCGTCGTCATCCTGGTGCGGGTCAAGGATGGCCGGCTGGCGCGCGGGCAGAAGATCCGCATGATGGCGACCGGCGCCGTGCATGCGGTCGAGCAGACCGGCGTCTTTTCCCCGCGCATGGTGGCCGCCGCCGATCTCGGCCCCGGCGAGATCGGCTATATCACGGCCGGCATCAAGACCGTCGCGGATTGCCGCATCGGCGATACCATCACCGAGGACCGCCGCCCGGCGGCGGCGCCGCTGCCCGGCTTCAAGCCCTCGGTGCCGGTGGTGTGGTGCGGGCTCTATCCGGTGGACGCCGACGATTTCGAGAAGCTCCGCGAAAGCCTCGGCAGATTGCGCCTCAACGACGCGAGTTTCCACTACGAACCCGAGACCTCGGCCGCGCTTGGTTTCGGTTTCCGCTGTGGTTTCCTCGGGCTTTTGCATCTCGAAATCGTCCAGGAACGGCTTGCGCGGGAATTCGGCCTCGACCTCATCGCGACCGCCCCCTCGGTGGTCTATCGCATCCATCGCACCAACGGCCAGGTTGCCGATCTGCACAACCCGGCGGACATGCCCGATGGCAGCGTGATCGATAAAATCGAGGAGCCCTGGATCAAGGCGACGATCATGGTGCCCGATGAATATCTCGGCGCGGTGCTGCATCTCTGCAACGAGCGCCGCGGCCAGCAGGTCGATCTCACCTATGTCGGCAACCGCGCCATGGCGGTCTATCGCCTGCCGCTCAACGAGGTGGTGTTCGATTTCTACGACCGCCTGAAATCGGTCTCGCGCGGCTATGCCAGTTTCGATTATCAGATGGATGGCTATGCCGAGAGCGATCTCGTGCGCATCTCGATCCTGGTCAACGCCGAGCCGGTTGACGCGCTCGCCTTCATCGCCCATCGGAGCGCCGCCGAGACCCGCGGGCGGGCGATCTGCCAGCGCCTGAAAGACCTGATCCCGAAACAGCTTTTCAAGATCGCGATTCAGGCGGCGATCGGCGGCCGCGTCATCGCGCGCGAGACCATCGGCGCGCTGGCCAAGGACGTGACGGCGAAATGCTACGGCGGCGACATCTCGCGCAAGCGCAAGCTGCTGGAAAAGCAGAAGGAAGGCAAAAAGCGGATGCGCCAGTTCGGCAAGGTGGAGATCCCGCAATCGGCGTTCCTGGCGGCGCTGAAGACCGGCTAGGGGATTTTGGCCGGCCATCGTGAAATCGGAAAGGAGGGTATGATGTCCATGACAAGTCGCGTAGGTGCTGAGTTTCTGGGCACTTTCTGGCTGGTTTTCGGGGGCTGCGGCGCGGCGGTTCTGGCCGCGGCGTTTCCTGGCCTCGGCATTGGCTTCCTCGGCGTGGCGCTGGCCTTCGGCTTGACCGTTTTGACCATGGTCTTCGCGGTCGGCCATATTTCCGGGGGGCATTTCAACCCGGCGGTCACCATCGGGCTCTGGGCGGGCGGGCGTTTCAAGGCCGCCGACATCATCCCCTATATCGTGGCGCAGGTGCTGGGCGCGATCGCCGCCGCGGCGGTGCTCTATCTGATCGCCACCGGCAAACCCGGTTTTGCCGCCGGCGGTTTCGCAACGAACGGCTACGACGATTTGAGCCCCGGCCATTATGCCTGGCTGTCGGCATTCTTAGGCGAGATCGTCGCGACATTTTTCTTCCTGATCGTTATTCTCGGCGCGACATCCCCGCGCGCGCCGGCCGGCTTCGCCGGCATCCCGATCGGCCTCGCGCTAACCCTTATTCATTTGATCATGATCCCGGTCGATAACACCTCGGTCAATCCCGCCCGCAGCACCGGCCCGGCATTCTTCGCGACGACCGGCGCGTTCCACCAACTCTGGCTGTTCTGGCTCGCCCCCATCATCGGCGCCCTGCTTGCCGGCGCCGTGTCACGCCTGCTGCAATCGGAATAACGCGAGGGCGGCGGCTCTGGAAATATTGGCGTTTTTTGCCGATCTCGGGGCAAGAGGGCGGGTTTTTTCAAACGCTCAGCGTTTCGCCTCGAACGGGTAGGGGCTCATGCCGCGGCGCGCGGGGTCGAAGGCCAGGCGGTGTTCGAGGGGAGGGAAGGCGCGGGAGCGGCAATCGGGGCGGTCGCAGAGCCGGCAGGAGAGGCCGATGCCGATCGCCGCGCGGTCAAGGTCGAGCCCCTCGGCATAGACGATCTCGGGGGCGTAGGAGATCGGGCTGCCCATCGCGACGACGTGCACGGGGGGCGGCTCGCCCCAGCGCGCGGCGGGGCCGGTGACGGTGCGGGCAAAGCAGAGAAAGCGCGCCCCGTCGGGGAGTTCGGCGACCTGCACGCGGAGCGCGCCGGGCGAGGCGAAGGCGGTATGCACCACCCAGCGCGGGCAGGAGCCGCCGAAGCGGGCGAAGGGAAAGCCGGCCGCCGAAAACCGCTTGGAAACATTGCCGGCGGGATCGACGCGGAGGAAGAAGAACGGCACGCCGCGGGCGCCCGGGCGCTGCAGCGTCGAGAGCCGCTGGCAGGCCTGCTCGAACGAGACGCCGAAACGCGCGGCCAGCGCCTCCATGTCGTGGCGCAGGCTGGCGGCGGCCTCGCGATAGGGGAGGTAGGGCATCAGCAGGGCGCCGGCGGTGTAGTTGAGCAGGCCGATGCGGATCAGCGCGGCGGCTTCCTGGGTTGAGGGCTTTACCGCGCCCAAGACCCCCTCCACCGCCTCGTGGGCTTCCAGGAGGGCGAGCTGGAAGGCCATGTGGAAGCCGCGGCTTTCGCGCGGGAGCGATTCCGAGAGCGTGAGATGGCGGGCCGCGGCGTCATAGGCGCGCAGGCCCTCGAGCGGGCGGACGGTGACGGTCATGCCGTGGCGCCGGCGCAGCCGCTCGGCAATCGCGTGGTTGCGCTCGGCCGGCGCCGCGTCGAGTTCGGTGGCGATCGCCTCGGCCGCCGCCTCAAGCTCGGGGAAGTAATTGGCGCGGTCATCGAAGAGGTCGCGCGCCTCCTCGTTGGGGAGCAGAATGCGCCGGCCCGAGGGCAGCGCGATGCCGCTCGCGTCCTCGCGCGCGACGCGCCAGGCGCGGTAGAGGGCAAGCACCGCGCGCGCCGCGTTGGGCGCGGCCGCGGCGAGCTGCTGCACCTCGGCCTCCGCCACCGCCTCGGCGCCGAGCAGGGGGTCGGCGAAGGCTTCGCGCAACCCGACCTCCAATTGCCGTTCGGCCGAGCCCGAAAGCTCGGCCAGCTCGACATGAAACGTCTCGGCGAGCTTGATCAGCAGGGCGGCGGTGACGCTGCGCTGGTCGTGCTCGATCAGATTGAGATAGCTCGAGGAAATGCCGAGCCGGGTGGCCAGCGCCTGCTGCGTGAGGGCGCGTTCCTGGCGCAGGCGGCGGACGGTGCGGCCGATCAGCGGTCCGGTCATTTTTTACAGCCTTTACCATTTCAGCGGCGGCGTTGTGAAACCCGCGACAGGTTCCCGCGCCATTCCGCAGTTTGCGGGTTTTCTTCGCGGCCGCAATGTGAAAAATTTACGCCATCGAACGCCTTCGAACGCCCCAAGGAGCACGCCATGCGCCCGATCTCGACCCCGAATTTCGCCCCCGATGGAATGTCCGGCCCCTCCGGCCCCTCCGGCCACGACCCCGAGCGGTTTGCCGGTATTGTCCGCGACTATAGCGCGGCCGACGTCGAGCGGCTCGCGGGCAGCTTCCGCATCCGCCACACGCTCGCCGAAATGGGGGCGCAGCGGCTCTGGCACCTGCTCAAGACCGAGCCCTTCGTGCCGACCCTGGGCGCGCTCACCGGCAATCAGGCGCTGCAGCAGGTCAAGGCCGGGCTGAAGGCGATCTATCTCTCGGGCTGGCAGGTGGCGGCGGACGCCAATCTGGCGGGCGAGATGTATCCCGACCAGTCGCTCTATCCGGCGAACTCGGTCCCCGCCGTGGTCAAGCGCCTCAATGGCACGCTGCGCCGGGCCGACCAGATCGCGCGCCTGGAGGGCGATGCCTCGACCTATTGGATGGCGCCGATCGTGGCCGACGCCGAGGCCGGGTTCGGCGGCGCGCTGAACGCCTTCGAGCTGATGAAGGCGATGATCGAGGCGGGCGCGGCGGGCGTGCATTTCGAGGACCAGCTGGCCTCGGAAAAGAAATGCGGCCATTTGGGCGGCAAGGTGCTGGTGCCGATCGCCCAGCATATCCGCACCCTCAATGCCGCCCGCCTCGCCGCCGATGTCGAGGGCGTGCCGACCGTGCTGCTCTGCCGCACCGACAGCCACGCCGCGCAATTGCTGACCACCGATGTCGATGAGCGCGACCGGCCGTTCCTCACCGGCGAGCGCACCGCGGAGGGCTTCTTCCGCATCCGCCCCGGCCTCGGCGTTGACTACGCGATCGCCCGCTCGCTCGCCTATGCGCCCTACGCCGATCTGCTGTGGTGGGAGACCAGCGAGCCCAATCTCGAAGAAGCCGAGCGCTTCGCCAACGCCATCGCCAAGCGCTTCCCGGGCAAGATGCTGGCCTACAACTGCTCGCCGAGCTTCAACTGGCAAAAGAAGCTCTCGCCGGGAAAAATCGCCGATTTCCAGCGCGCGATCGGCGCCATGGGCTACAAGTTCCAGTTCGTCACCCTGGCCGGCTTCCACAGCCTGAACCACGGCATGTTCGAACTCGCGCGCGGCTACAAGGAGCGCGGCATGGCCGCCTATTCCGAGCTGCAGCAGGCGGAATTCGCATCCGAGGCGGCGGGCTACACGGCGACGCGGCATCAGCGCGAGGTCGGCACCGGGTATTTCGACGGCGTCGCGATGGCCATCTCGGCGGGCAAATCCTCGACCACCGCGATGGCCGGCAGCACCGAGACGGCGCAATTCCACGACGCCGTCGCGACCACCACCCGGCACGAGAATTACGACGACGGCATCGACCACGCCCATGAGTGGGCGCGCAGCGCCGCGAGCGCCAACGCGTAACGCCTGGTCCGATCACCGCAACGGGTCGGGGCGCTGCCCCGGCCCGTTTTGCGCATCACTTGCGGAAACGCCCACGCTCCGCCTAAGCTCCGGGACAACCCGGCCAAGAGCCGAGAGAGGGGAGGCTGCGTGCGGAACGGGTCCGTGTCTTTGCCGGCCGAAAAGCGTGATTGGGAACAGGGCGCGCGGGATGCACGCACCGCGGGAGAAGTGATCCCACTTTTGCGCGTCGAAGATTTGGTGGTGCGGTTTGGCGGCGTCACCGCGCTCAATGGCGTCTCCTTCGCTGTTGCCGAGCGGCAGATTTGCGGCCTGATCGGGCCGAACGGCTCGGGCAAGACGACGCTGTTCAACTGCATCAGCGGGATTTACCGACCCCATGCCGGGGAAATCGTCTTTGCCGGACACAATCTCGCGCGCCTGCCGCGCGCCCGCCTCGCGGGCCTGGGCATCGGCCGCACATTCCAGAACGTCGCCCTCTTCGACAGCATGAGCGTGCGCGAGAACATCCTCGTGGGGGCGCACCATCTCGGCCGCTCGGGCTTCATCGCCAACGCGCTGCGGCTGCCGGTGGTTGCGCGCGAGGCGCGGGCGGCGGAAGCCGCGATGGCGGATTTATTGGACCTGCTCGATCTCGGCGCGGTCGCCGACCGCGTGGTCGCGGGCCTGCCGTTCGGCACGCGCAAGCGAGTGGAACTCGCGCGCGCGCTGATCGGGCGGCCGAAGCTGCTGCTGCTCGACGAGCCGGCGGGCGGGCTCAACCATGACGAGGTGGCGAATCTCGCCGATCTGTTGGGGATGTTACAAAACCGTTTCGCGCTCGCCATCCTCCTGGTCGAGCATCACATGAACCTGGTGATGCGGGTTTCCGCCAAGGTGGTGGCGCTCGAGCTGGGCGCCAAGATCGCCGATGGCACGCCCGATGAAGTGCGCAACGAGAAGCGGGTGATCCGCGCCTATCTTGGTGAGGCCAGCGATGCCGGCGCTGCTTGAGGTGAACGATCTCTACGCCGGCTACGGCGAGACCACGGTGCTGCACGGCATCAGCTTCGCGGTCGCCGCAGGGGGGGTCACGACCTTGCTCGGCGCCAATGGCGCGGGCAAGACGACAACGCTCAGGGCGCTCTCGGGGATGGTGCGCACGCAAGGCGAGATCGTTTTCGATGGCGCGCGCATCGCCGGGCGCGCGAGCGAAGAGATCGCGCGCGCCGGCATCGGCCATGTGCCCGATGGACGCGGCACGTTTCTCGAACTCAGTGTCGAGGAAAATCTCCGCCTCGGCGCGATCAGCCGGCGCGACCCCGGCATCAAGGACGACATCGCGCGCATGTTCGGCTATTTCCCGCGTCTCGCCGAGCGGCTGCGCCAGCAAGCCGGCACGCTCTCGGGCGGCGAGCAGCAGATGCTGGCGATCGCGCGGGCGCTGCTGCTGCGCCCGAAATTATTGCTGCTCGACGAACCCTCCTTCGGCCTCGCCCCCCTCCTGGTTGCCGAGGTCTTCGAGATTCTCGGCCAGATCAGTCGCGCCGAACGGATGAGTATTCTTTTGGTCGAGCAGAACGCCAATCTCGCGCTTGGCCTCGCCGATCACGCCTATCTGCTGGAAACCGGGCGCATCGTGATGTCCGGGCTGGCGACATCGATGCGCGAAAACGAGGCCATCCGCCGCTCCTATCTCGGCTATTAGCAACGGACGCAAGAACACGCGATGCAAGCTCTGCTGCACCAGATTTTCTCGGGTATCGCCACGGGGGGCATCTACGCGAGTGTGGCACTCGCCCTGGTGATGATTTATCAGGCGACGCATCATGTAAATTTCGCGCAAGGCGAGATGGCGACTTTTTCCACCTATATCGCCCTCACCCTGATCGATTACGGGCTGAGCTACTGGCTCGCTTTCCTGATCACGCTCGTGGTCTCCTTCATCATCGGCCTGATCATCGAACGGGTCTTGATGCGGCCGATGGCGAGCGCGCCGGTGCTGTCCTCGGTCGGGGTCTTCATCGGCCTCCTGCTGATTTTCAACAGCGTCACCGGCTGGCTTTTCTCCTACACGGTCAAGGCCTTCCCGAGCCCTTTTCCCGAAGCCATGCCCGCGCTCGGCGGCTGGGTTTCGCCGCACGAGGCCGGGGCGACGGTGGTGACGTTGATTGTTTTGCTGCTGGTCTATGGGTTTTTCCGCTTTACGCGGCTTGGGCTGGCGATGCGGGCGGCGGCCTATAATCCGGTTTCCGCGCGCCTCGTCGGCATTCGCGTGGGCTGGATGCTGGCGCTCGGCTGGGGGCTCGCGGCGGCGATCGGGGCGATCGCCGGGATGATGATCGCGCCGATCGTGTTTCTCGATCCCAACATGATGGCGGGGATTCTGCTTTATGCTTTCGCGGGGGCCTTGCT
The DNA here is from genome assembly GCA_021841985.1 of Pseudomonadota bacterium. The sequence goes on from JAKCCP010000079.1 coordinate 13,621, forward strand.
CGGCGGCATCGACAATCCGCTCGGCGCGGTGATCGGCGGCTTTGCCGTCGGCGTCATCGAGAATATCGCCGGCGCCTATCTGGTCGGCGCCGAATTGAAGCTGACGCTCGCGCTCGTGATCATTCTCGGCGTCCTGGTGCTGAAGCCGGCCGGCCTTCTCGGGCGCGCCGTCGTGAGCCGGGTGTAGCCATGCGCGCCGAGAGAAATCCCCTGCTGATCGGCCTCGCGGTGGTGGTGGTCGCGGTGGCGCTGGCGTTTCTGCTCAGCAATTACCATCTGTTCCAACTCACCATGGTGGTGGCTTACGCCATCGCCATTCTCGGGCTTGACATGCTGACCGGCTACACCGGGCAGATTTCGCTCGGCCACGGCGCGTTCTACGCGGTCGGCGCCTATGTCGCGGCGATTTTGATGGCCAATTTCAACGTGCCCTACTGGGCAACCCTGCCGGTCTCGGCGGTGGTCTGCGCCGGTTTTGGATTCGCCTTTGGCTTTCCCGCCTTGCGTCTGGGCGGGCTCTATCTCGCGCTCGCCACCTTCGCCCTGGCGATCGCGGTGCCGCAATTGCTGAAATACAAACTGCTCGAGGACTGGACCGGCGGGGTTCAGGGCATCGTGATCAGCAAGCCCGACGCGCCGTTCGGGCTGCCGCTCAATCAGGATCAGTGGCTCTATCTTTTTACCCTCGCCGTCGGGGTCGTGCTGTTCGTGCTGGCGCGCAATCTGCTGGGCGGGCGGATCGGGCGCGCGATGCGCGCCGTGCGCGATCATGGCGTTGCCGCCGAGGCGATGGGGATTGATATCGCGCTGCTGAAAACCCGCAGTTTCGCCTTGAGCGCGATGTACACCGGCATCGCCGGCGCGCTCGGCGCGATCGCGGTGCAGTTCGTGGCGCCCGACAGTTTCGCGGTGTTCCTCTCGATCACGCTCTTTGTCGGCCTCGTGGTGGGCGGCATCACCTCGCTTTCGGGGGCCGTGTTCGGCGCCATCTTCATCGTGTTCCTGCCGAATTTCGCTGATCAGATCTCGAAGGCGGCACCGGGGGCGATCTATGGCGTGATCCTGATCGCGTTCCTCTATCTCGCGCCGAAAGGATTTGCCGGCCTGCTGCGCCGCCTCGTCGGCCCGCGCGCCCCGCATCTCGCGGCGCCGGCGTCATCCACCCCCGCCGCGCCGCCACGCCCGGCGCGGGCCAAGAACTGACATCACGCATGAGAGGGAGAAACAGCCAATGAAGATGGATCGCCGCACGGCAATGATCGGAGCCGCCGCGCTGGGCGCGGGTTTCATGCCGCGCCTCGCGTTTGCCGCCGACATGCCGGGCGTGAGTGCGACCGAAATCAAGATCGGTGGCACCATGCCCTATAGCGGCCCGGCCTCGGCCTATGGCGCCGATGGCCGCGCCGAGGTCGCCTATTTCAAGATGGTCAATGACCAAGGCGGCATCAATGGCCGCAAGGTCAATCTGATATCGGTCGATGATGGCTACAGCCCGCCCAAAACCGTCGAGCAGACGCGCATGCTGGTCGAACAGGAAGGGGTCGCCTTCATGTTCAACGGCCTCGGCACGCCGACCCAGACGGCGGTGCAGAAATATCTCAACATGAAGAAAGTGCCACAGCTTTTCGTCGCCACCGGGGCCGATAAATGGGGTGACTACAAGCATTTCCCCTGGACCATCGGCTATCAGCCGAGCTACCGGGTGGAGGCGCAGATCTACGCCAAATACGTGCTGAGAACCAAGCCCGACGCCAAGGTCGCGATCATTTATCAGAACGATGATTTCGGCAAAGACTATCTCAACGGCGTCAAGGATATTTTTGGCGATAAATACGCCAAGATGGTCGCCAAGGACATCTCCTACGAAGTCACCGACCCCACCACCGACCAGCAGATCGTCATCCTGCAAGCCTCCGGCGCCGACACCTTGATGATTTTCGCGACGCCGAAATTCGCCGCGCAAATCGTTCGCAAGGTTTACGACATCAACTGGCATCCAACCCAATTTCTCACCAATGTCTCGATTGCCGTGGGCGCGGTGATCAAGCCCGCCGGGGTCGAAAAAGCGGTCGGCATCATCACCGGCGGCTATCTCAAGGACAGCACCGATCCCGCCTGGGACAACGACCAGGGGATGAAGGATTGGCACGCTTTCATGGACAAATACATGCCCGGCGCCGATCAGACCGATGGCGACTACATCTATGGCTATGCCGTGGCGATGACGCTCGCCCATGTGCTCAAGCAATGCGGCAATGATCTCTCGCGCGAGAACATCATGCGCCAGGCAACCAATATCCATGATCTCGAAATTCCGATGCTGCTGCCAGGGATCAAGGTCAATACCAGCCCGACGAATTACCATCCGCTGCGGCAGTTGCAGTTGGCGCGCTGGAACGGCAAGACCTGGGAGCGCTTCGGCGAGATCATCGAGGGCGCCGGCGCCTGATCATGCCCCGGCGCGTGATCATGCCCGAAAGCGCGCCACGGCGTGCCAAATAACCGCGACGACCAGCGTTCCGGCTGCCCGGCCGCTGGCAAGAAATCAGCAAAGGGGAGACATCCGATGAACACGGGACGGAGAACGGTGATCACCGGCATGGCCGCCGGGCTGCTCGGGGGCCTTGGCACCCGTGGCGCGCTGGCTGCCGAGATGCCCGGCGTGAGTGCGACCGAGATCAAGATCGGCAACACCATGCCCTATAGCGGCCCGGCCTCGGCCTATGGCGCGGTCGGCCGCGCCGAGACCGCGTATTTCAAGATGATCAACGACCAGGGCGGCATCAATGGGCGCAAGATTGTCTATCTCACCGAGGATGACGCCTATAGCCCACCCAAAACCGTCGAGCAGACGCGTATGCTGGTCGAGCAGGAGGGTGTCGACTTCATGTTCAACGGGCTGGGCACGCCGACCCAGACGGCGGTGCAGAGATACCTGAACATGAAGAAAATACCCCAGCTTTTTGTTATCACGGGGGCCGATAAATGGGGTAACTACAAGGAGTTCCCGTGGACCATCGGCATTCTGCCGAGCTATCGCACCGAGGGCCAGATCTACGCCAAATACATTCTCAAGAACAAGCCCGATGCCAAGGTTGCGATCATCTACCAGAACGATGATTTCGGCAAGGACTATGTCGTCGGATTTAGGGACGTGTTTGGCGATAACTACGGCAAAATGGTGGTCAAGGATGTCTCCTACGAACTCACCGACCCGACCACCGATTCCCAGGTGGTGAGCCTGCAATCGACCGGCGCCGATACGCTGGTAATTATCGCCACGCCGAAATTCGCCGCCCAGATCATCCGCAAAGTCTATGACATCAACTGGCATCCGATGACTTTTCTTACCAATGTCTCGATCTCGGTGGGCTCGGTGATCAAGCCAGCGGGGGTGGGAAAAGCCATCGGCGTCATTAGCGGCGCCTGGCTCAAGAACAGCAGCGATCCCGCCTGGGCCGATGACCCGGGTATGAAGGAGTGGCATGGTTTCATGGACAAATACATGCCCGGCGCCGACCAGACCGATGAGTACTACATCTGGGGCTACGCGATGGCGACGATCCTTGTACATGTCTTGCAGCAATGCGGCAATGACCTCTCTCGCGAAAATGTCATGAAACAGGCGACGAATATCCACGATCTCGAAATTCCCATGCTGTTGCCGGGCATCCACGTCAACACCAGCCCGACCAACTACCATCCGATCCGCCAGTTGCAGCTCGCGCGCTGGAACGGCAAGATCTGGGAGCGCTTCGGCGAGATCATCGAGGGCGCTGGCTCGTAGGGAGATGGGCGGGCGGGGCGATCTGGACGATCCTCCCCGCCTGTGCCAAGCCTGGGCAGGAAACTTTGCCCGGAGTGCGCCATGAGCCGACCGTCCAGCATGACCTATATCGCCACCGAGGGCGCCGGCGGGCCCGGGGTGCTGCGCCCCGCGAGCGGCCCGGTGCCCGCGCCCGCGCCCGATGAAGTGCTGATCCGTGTCGCCGCCGCCGGGGTCAACCGCCCCGATATCGCGCAGCGCCAGGGCCGCTATCCGCCGCCGCCCGGTGCCAGCCCGATCCTCGGCCTCGAAGTCGCGGGCGAGGTCGTCGAGACCGGCGCCGCCGTCGGGCATCTCGCGCGGGGCGATCGCGTGGCGGCGCTGGTCAATGGCGGCGGCTACGCGGAATACTGCGTGGCGCCCGAGCGGCAATGCCTGCCCTGGCCGCGGGGCTACGATGCGCTCCGCGCCGGCGCCCTGGCGGAGAATTATTTCACCGTCTGGGCCAATCTTTTCGATCTCGGCCGGCTCAAATCCGGCGAGCGCGTGCTGATCCATGGCGGCACCAGCGGCATCGGCGTCACCGCCATCCAGCTCGCCACCGCCTTCGGCGCGACGGTCTTCGCAACCGCCGGCACGGCGGAAAAATGCGCCGCCTGCCTCGGCTTCGGCGCGCACGCGGCGATCAATTACCACACCCAGGATTTCGGCCGCGAAATCGCCCGCCTGACCGAGAATGCCGGCGTCGATGTCGTGCTCGACATGGTCGGCGGACCCTATGCCATGGCCAATCTGCGGGCTCTCGCGCGGGACGGGCGGCTGGTGCTGATCGCCTTTCTCGGCGGGCCGAAAGTGGAAAACTTCGATCTCACCCCGATCATGGTCAAGCGCCTTACCGTCACCGGCTCGACCATGCGCCCGCGCAGCACCGCGGAGAAAGGCGCCATCGCCGATGCCTTGCGGGAAAAAGTCTGGCCGCTGCTCGATGCCGGGCAATGCGGCCCGGTGATCCACGCGGTTTTTCCCTTGGCCGAGGCCGCGCGCGCCCATGAGCTGATGGAAACCAGCGCGCATATCGGCAAGATCATGCTCAGCGTCGCCGCCTGATCGCGTGCGGGCGGGGGTAGGGATTTCCCGGGTGGGAACTGCGCCGCCGCGGCATGCGGCGAGCGGGGAGATTTCGGCCGCCGGGCTCGCGGAACTGGCCGGCGCCGTGGTGCTGCTGGGCGGCGCCTGGCCGCTGACGAAATACGCGGTCGCGCTGGGCGCCAGCCCGCTCTGGTTCGCGCTGGGCCGCGCCGGGTTCTCGGCGCTCGCGTCGTTTGCCCTGCTCGGCGCGCTCGGCCGGCTCCGCCTGCCGGGGCGCGCCGATGGGCCGGCGCTGTTCGCGGTTGGGGTGTTGCAGCTCGCGGGGTTTTTCGCGCTCGCCCATATCGCCGTCGCCTATGTTCCGGCCGGGCGCACCGCCATCCTCTCCAACACCACGACGATCTTCGTCGTGCCGCTCTCGGTGCTGGTGCTGCGCGAGCGGCTGACGCTCCGGCGCCTGCTCGCGGTGCTGGTGGGGCTGGCCGGCATCGTGACGCTGCTCGGGCCGTGGGCGATCGACTGGCATCGGCCGGGGGTGGTGATCGGGAACGGGTTTCTGCTGGGCGCGGCGGCTTCCTGGTCGCTCGCCATCATCGCCGTGCGGCGCTTTCCCCCGCGCCTCTCGATGCTGGAATTGCTGCCCTGGTGCTTCGCGCTCGGCACCCTGCTGCTCACGCCGCTTGTCCTGCTGCATGGCGGGAGCGGGCGCTGGCCACCCGGCGCGCTGGCGGCGGTCGGGCTGATCGGGTTCATCGCCGGGCCGATCGGCACCTGGTGCGTGATGCAGGCCGCCGTCAGCCTGCCCGCGCTGGTGGCCTCCGTGGGCTTCCTCGCGACCCCGGCGACCGGCTTGCTGCTCGCGACGGTGACGCTTGGCGAACCCCTCGGCGGGGCGACCGTGCTCGGGGCGGCGCTCATTCTGGCCGGCGTCGGCGTTGCGGTCTGGCCGGCGCGGCGCCGCTGATGCTTTTGCATGTCATCGAGGCCGGCACCGGGCCGGCGGTTGCCATTCTGCACGGGCTGTTCGGCGAGGCGCGCAATTTCGCCACGGTGCAGCGCCGCCTCGCTGACCAGTATCGCGTGCTCGCGCTCGATCTGCGCAACCACGGCGAAAGCCCGCACGCGCCGGGGATGGACTATGGCGCGCTGGCCGCCGACGTGCACGAGACACTGGCGGCGGTGGCGGCGCTGCCGGTGGCGCTGATCGGCCACTCCATGGGCGGCAAGGTGGCGATGCGCCTGGCGCTCGACGTGCCGGGGGCGATCCGCCGGCTGGCGGTCTGCGACATCGCCCCGGTCCGCTACCCGCCGCGCGATCATCGCGCCTTGATTGCCGCGCTCCGCGCCCTGCCGCTCACGCCCGGACTGACGCGGTCAGCGGCCGATGCCGCGCTGGCGCCCGCGGTGGCGGATCGGGCGCTGCGGCAATTCCTGCTGCACAGCCTGCGTTGCGGCCCGGCGCCGCACTGGCGGCTCGGGCTGGCCGAGATCGCGCAGGCGATGGACGAGATCGAGGATTGGTGGGCGCTCCCCGACGCGCACTATGACGGGCCGACGCTGTTCCTCACCGGCGCCCGCTCGGACTATGTGCGCCCCGAGCATCGCGAGACCATCCGCGCCCTGTTCCCCCACGCCCGCTTCGCCGCCCTGCGCCATGCCGGTCACTGGCTGCATGTCGATGACCCGACGGGGTTTCTCGCCGCCATCACGGCGTTTCTGGCGGGCTGAGAGTTTGAAAAAGAATGCCCTCGTGCCCCAGAATCGACCGAGAAAAATCAATGTTTTCAGAGGGCATTCTTTTTCAAGTTCGATTGATTTTCAGGCTCTGAGCGCCGGCGTGGCCGGCTCCTTCAACGCCACCGGGGCGCGCCAGAGATACCATGCCGCGATGCTGCGATAGGGCGCCCAGGCCGCGCCGATCTCGGCCAGCGCGCGCGGCTTGGGCTGGGCGTCGAGGCCGCACAGCACGCGCCAGCCCTCGCGCACGCCGAAATCATCGACCGGCAGCACGTCGCGCCGGCCGAGGGTGAAAATCAGCAGCATCTCGACGGTCCAGCGGCCGATGCCGCGAATCGCCACCAGCCGCTCGATCAGCGCCGCGTCTTCCATCCGCGCCGCCGCCTGCCAGCTCGGCACCAGACCAGCGAGGCTCTGGGCAGCGAGATCGCGGAGCGCCGCGATCTTGCTCGCCGAAAGCCCGGTTGCCCGCAGCACGGGCTCGGGGGTCGCGAGCACGGCCTCGGGAGGGGGGAACTGGGGGGGCGGAAAATCGGCCGCGTAGAGGGCGCAAAACCGCCCCAGTATGGCTTCGGCGGCGCGGCCGTGGAGCTGCTGATGGGCGATCGCGCGGGCCAGCGCCTCATAGGGGCTGCGGTCCCGCGCGGGGCTGAGCGGGCAGGGGCCGACGCGCGCGATCAGCGGGCCAAAACGCGGCTCGACCGCGCGTAAATGGCGCAGCGCCGCCTGATGGCGCGGCATGTTCGCGGCCGGGCGGTTCAGACCAGGAAAATCGCCATCAGGATGAGCAGCAACGCCACGGCGGCGGCCACCCAGAAGGCGAAATGCGTGAACCCGACCCAGAAATGCCGACGATCCGCGAGGAAGGAATCGAGATCGACTTGGGAGGAGAGGGTGGGGCTGGAGTGCTCGGCCATGCGATTGCCTCGGGGTTTCCTGATGGGTTTTTTTAGCAAGCCAGGGGAAAAAGGCAAGACGTGGGGCCGCTCTGGCGGCGCGGGGGCTCTATCGGGCGGGCTCGGCGAGCGCGCGGATCGCCTCCTCGGCGGCCCGCACGCCACTTTCATAGGCGCCGTGGGCGGTCGAGAAATCGAAGCGGTGCGTGGCCTCCCCGGCAAAGAACAAACGCCCCTCGAACGGCTGGGCCAGGACGCCGCGCGCCGCGGCCTGTCCCGGCAAAGCGTGGCTGTAGGCGCCCGCGATCGAGGGCGTTCTGGCCCAGTCGGAGGCGGCGAGCGGGCGGAGGGATTTTCGCACATCCGCGCCGAACAGGGCGGCGAGCTGGTCGATCGCCCGCGCGAAGGCCGCCTCGTGCCCCGCCATGGCGACGGCCCGCGCGCCGGCGCCGCCGAGATAGCACATGACGACCGGCCAGCCGAACGGCCGGATCGCGTAGGTGCCGGTCGTCGCATCCCGCGGGTCGCCCAGCACCCGGGTTTCGGCCGCGAACGGGTGGGCGCCGACGATCTCGAGGAAAAGCTTTTCGTTGCTGCCGAGTGGCAGGCGGGCGGCGGCGTCGCGCCAGGGATCGAGCGCCGCGGGCAAAGCGATCGTGCCGCCCGCGAGAACATTCGTCGAAACCGTCAGGATCGCGGCGCGCGCGCGGATTGTGCCTGAGGGCGTGTGGAGCGCCACGCGACGCCCCGCGAGCGAGATCGCCTGGACCGGCGTCGCGAGGCTGAGTGTCGCCGTGCTTGGCAGATGGGCGGCGATGAGCGCCCCGTAGCCGCCGGGAAGGCGCCAGTTGAGATCGCTCGCGGCCATGTCATAGGCGGCGTAATCGCGGGCGGAGATGCGCTCCAGCTCGTCGCCGCTGATGAAGCCGCTCATCGCCTGGAGATAGGCGGTCCATTGGCCCTCCCGATCGAGGGCGTCGGCGGCGCAGTCGCTGGCCGGCGGCGCGGCGATCAGCCGGGCGCTCCAGGCGGCGAATTCCGCCCGCGCCGCGTCCTGTTCGGCCGCCGAGAAGCCGAGGTCGCGATATTGCCGCCGCCAGCCCGGCATGTCGCGCTGCACGGCGAACCCGCCGGCTTCGGCGAGGCGCGTCCAGGGATTGCGCTCGGCCGAATGCAGCCATTCACAGCCGAGATCGAGCTTCATGCCGGCCACGTCCCGCGTCCAGGCGCGGCCGCCAACCCGCGGCAGAGCGTCAACGATCAGGGTGGAGAGACCGCTTTCAGCCAGACGCCGCGCCGCGCCGATACCCGCGGCGCCGGCGCCAACAATAGCGATGTCGGGTTCATGGTTCATGACGTCCCAGCCTGGCGCGCGCGGGCCGGGTGCGCAACACGACCGCCGCGGGGAAGCCTCGCCATCGTTTCTTCCTTATGGGGGCTCATGTGAAAACCCAAGCTAAATCTTCGGCCCCGCGAGGAACGCGTTGAAGGTGATCAGGGTGTGGGTATCCTTGACGCCGGGGAGGGCTTGCACCCGCTCGGTGACGAAATGGCCGATGTCTTGTTCGGGTTCGAGATAGAATTTGCCGAGCAGGTCGTAGGGGCCGGAGATCGAGTAGAGCTCCGAGAGTTGATCGATGCTATCGGCGGCGGCGCGGGCCACGTGATAGGCTTGGCCCATTTCGCATTTGATCAGGACGAAAATCGCGCGCATGGCGGTGTTCCTTTCGGGCGCTTCCCCCCGGCTCTGGCGCAACCCCTGGCGTGACGCGCGGGCGGGAGAGGCTTATCGTCGCGCCAGTTTATCCGGCAAGGAGGGGCAAATGGAACTGACGCAGGCGCGCAAGGCGCGCTTCGTGCCGCGTTCGGGGGGACGGCTGCTCGCCGATGCGCTGATCGCCCAAGGCATCGATCACGTCTTCGCGGTGCCCGGAGAAAGCTATCTCGACGTGCTCGATGGTCTCTATGCGGTGCGCGAAAAGCTCAAGCTCGTGACCTGCCGTTTCGAGGCCGGCGCGGTCGATATGGCCGAGGCCTATGGCAAGCTCACCGGGCGGCCGGCGGCGGCGATGGTGACGCGCGGGCCGGGGGCCTGTCATGGCGCGATCGGCGTGCATATCGCGCGCCAGGACAGCACGCCGCTTTTGCTTTTCGTCGGCCAGATCCCCTTCGCCGAAACCGATCGCGAGAGTTTCCAGGAAATCGACTACCGCCAAATGTTCGGCCCCCTCGCCAAATGGGTGACGCAGATCGATGACGCGCGGCGCATTCCCGAACTCGTCGCCCACGCCGTCGATGTCGCAACGCGCGGCCGGCCCGGCCCCGTCGTCATCGCGCTTTCCGAGGAAATGCAGCGCCACATCGTCGAGGTGCCCGATATCGGACCGGCGCTGGTGAGCGCGCCGCATCCCGATCCGGCGATGTTCGCGCGGCTGCACGGCCTGCTCGGGCGTGCCCGCAAACCGCTCGCTATTCTCGGCGGTTCGTGCTGGAGCGAGGCGGCGCGCGGGGCGATGCGGGAGTTTCTGCACGGTCATGAGATCCCGGTGGCCGTCAGTTTCCGCCGCCAGCATCTCTATGACGCGACTTTGGCGAATTTCGTGGGCGATCTCGGCGTCGGCGCCGATCCGGCACTGGTCGCGAAGGTGCGCGAGGCGGATCTCATTCTCGCTTTCGGCACACGGCTTTCCGAAGCGGTGACAGATGGCTACACGCTGTTCGATCTCGCTGGCGCAACGCCGATCGTGCATGTCTATCCCGAGCCGGAAGAGATCGGCCGGGTGTTTCGTCCGGCGCTCGGCATTTGTTCCGATCTCAACGCTTTTGCCCTGGCGCTCAAAGGCTTGCCGGAGATCAGCGTGCGCTGGCGGGCGTGGTGCGGCGAATTGCGCGGCTTGCGCGCGGCGAACAGCGCGGTGCCGGCCTACAAGGGCCCGCTCAATCTCGCGGAGATTTTGCACCAGTTGCAAGACATGCTGCCCGAGCATGCGATTCTCACGTCCGATGCCGGCAATTTCGCGGGCTGGGTTTCGCGCTTCATGAATTTCGCCGATCATCAGCGGTTCATCGGCCCGACCAATGGCGCGATGGGCTATGGCGTGCCGGCGGCGATCGCCGCCAAGCTCCTGGCGCCTGACCGCCTCGCCGTCGCGTTTGTCGGCGATGGCGGTTTCCTGATGACCGGCCAGGAGATCGCCACCGCCTTTCATCACGGCGTGGCGCCGATCGTTCTGGTGTTCAACAACCAGATGTACGGCACGATCCGCATGCATCAGGAGAAATTCTTTCCCGGCCGGGTCTCCGGCACCGCGCTCACCAATCCCGATTTCGCGAAATTCATCGAGGCCTTCGGGGGGCATGGCGAGACGGTGAGCAAAACCGAGGAATTCGCCCCGGCCTTCGAGCGCGCGCTGGCGAGCGGCAAGCCGGCGGTGATCGAACTCGTGATGGATCCCGAGCAGGTAAGCTCGCGCGCCACGATCAGCGAGCTCCGCGCCAGCGCCGCGCTGGCGGTTCCCAAAGGCGGGACGAGCAAAGCCGGGATGGCCAAGGCGGGCGTGGCAAAGCGCAAGCTGGCGCCAAGGTTGCCGCCGAAGCGCGGGACGCCACGATGAGGGTTGGCGCGATGAAGCTTGCGGGGATTTTCCTCGTGCTGGCGCTGGCGGCGAGCGTGCCGGCGCGCGGTCAGACGCCGATGGTGATCTACGAGAACGATCTGGTATTGCACGACGTGACGTTTCAGAACGGCGAGCGGATGGCCGATCTCAAATTGCACTACACGACGCTCGGCCTGCCGCTCCGCGATGCCGCGGGGCACGTGCTGAACGCGGTGCTGCTGCTGCATGGCACCACCGGCACCGGCAAGAATTTTCTCGCCCCGACCCTTGCGAATAATCTTTTCGGCCCCGACCAGCCGCTCGACACAAGCAAATATTTCGTGGTGCTGCCCGATGGCATTGGCGCCGGCGGCTCGAGCAAGCCCTCCGATGGGCTGCACGCGCGGTTTCCGCAATACGGCTATATCGATCAGGTCGAGCTGCAATACCGGCTGCTCGGCGAGGCCTTCGGCGTGACGCATCTCCGCCTCGTGCTCGGCACCTCGATGGGGGGCATGCAGACATGGCTGTGGGGCGAGCGGCATCCTGGTTTCATGGATGCGCTGGTGGCGATCGGGGCGATGCCTATTGCGGTCAGCGGGCGCAACATGCTGTGGCGCGAAATGGTGATCCGCGCGATTCGTGATGATCCAGACTGGCGCGGTGGCGAATACGACCCGGCGCAGCCGCCGCATCTCTGGCTGGAGACGGTGGCGCCGCTTTTCGCGCTGATGACCGGCAATGCCGCGCGTCTGCAGCAGGCCGCCCCAACCCGCGGGGACGCCATCGCGCTCGATAACCGGCTGGTGGCGGAGGGGCGCAAATGGGACGCCAATGACATGCTCTACACCTGGGAAAGCTCGGCCGATTACAACCCGGCCCCGGATCTGGAAAAAATTACCGCCCCTTTGCTCGCCATCAATTTCGCCGATGACCTGGTCAATCCGGCGAGCCTCGGCGTGATGGAGCCGGCGATGCAGCGGCTCCGGGCGGGGCAATATGTGCTGATCCCGCGCGGCCAGACCTATGGCCATCAGACGCTGAACTACGCCGATATCTGGGGCCATTACGTCGCGGCGTTTCTGGCCAAGCACTAAAATGCCGCGCCGGGACTTGTCTGGCATCGGGGTTTGCGAATAGCGGTTCAGCGCCCGCCTTCAAAAAACTCCTTCACCTTGGCGAAGAAGCCCTCCGTCTCGGGGCTGTCCTTGCCGCTGCCCTTGCTCTCGGCCTCGGCCTCGAATTCCTCGAGCAGTTCGCGCTGGCGGCGGGTGAGGTGCTGCGGCGTCTCGACCACCACCTGGATATACATATCCCCGCGCGCCGCGCTGCGCAGCACGGAAAATCCCTTGCCGCGCAGGCGGAACTGATCGCCGGTCTGGGTGCCGGGCGGGATCTTGACCTTGGCGCGCGAGCCATCGATCACCGGCACGTCGATCTCGGCCCCGAGCGCCGCCTGGGTCATTCTGAGCGGCACCCGGCAGAGGATATTGGCGCCCTCGCGCTGGAACAGCGGGTGCGGCTTGATCGCGATATGGACATAGAGATCGCCGGAGGGGGCGCCATTGGCGCCGGCCTCGCCCTCGCCCGCGAGGCGGATGCGGGTGCCGTCCTCGACCCCGGCCGGGATCGTCACCTGGAGGCTGCGCTCGCGCGCCACGGTGCCGGCGCCGCGGCACACCCGGCACGGGTTTCGGATCACCCGCCCGGCGCCGCCGCACGTCGCGCAGGTCCGCTCGATGACGAAAAATCCCTGCTGTGCCCGCACCTTGCCCGCGCCGCCGCAGGTCGGGCAGGTCTCGGCGCCGGTCTTGCGGTCTTCCGCGCCGGTGCCGCCGCAGGCATCGCACGTCACCCGCGTGGGCACGCGGAGCGTGACCTTGGTGCCGTGGAAGGCCTGGGCGAGATCGATTTCGACCCCTTGGCGGAGATCGGCGCCGGCCCGCGGCCCACGCCCGCCGCCGCGCCGGCCGCCGACGAATTCGCCGAACATCTGATCGAAAATATCGCCCAGCCCGCCGGCCCCGAAATCGAAGCCGCCGGCCCCGGCGCCGGGGCTGCCACCGGTCTCGAAGGCGGCGTGGCCGAAGCGGTCATAGGCGGCGCGCTTCTGGTCGTCCTTGAGAACGTCGTAGGCCTCGCTGATCTCCTTGAAGCGCGCCTCGGCCTGCTTGTCTCCCGGATTGCGATCGGGGTGATACTGCATGGCGAGCTTGCGGTAGGCTTTTTTCAGATCTTCGGCCTTGGCGTCGCGCGCCACGCCGAGCGTGGCGTAGTAATCCTGTTTCGCCATCTCAGCCCTCTTTCCCGGCGCCGCCTGGGGACGCGCCCGCCGGGAACCCGGCGCGGGCGCGCCCGCTCAAGCCCATCCCGGCGCCGGCGCGCCCGCTCACGTCCATGCTAGCGTGTCTTTTCTGCAAATCAGGCGGATTTCTTCTTGTTTTTGTCGTCGATCTCCTCGAACTCGGCATCCACGACCTTGTCGCCGCCGCCGCCACCGGCGCTGCCGGTCTGCGGGCCGGCGCCGGCGCTGGGCTGTTCGCCCTGCGCCTTGTACATCGCCTCGCCGATCTTCATCGCCACCTGCGAGAGCCGCTCGCTCGCCGATTTCAGAGCGGCGGCGTCATCACCCTCCATGGCCGTGCGCACTGCGGCCAATGCCGTCTCCGCCTCGCTCTTGTCGGCGTCGGCGATCTTGTCGCCCTGCTCCTTGAGGGTCTTTTCGACCTGGTGGGTCAGCGCGTCGGCATGGTTGCGTGCTTCGACGAATTCGCGCCGCTTGTGGTCGCTTGCGGCATTGGCCTCCGCCTCCTTGACCATGCGCTCGATATCGGCCTCCGAAAGCCCGCCCGAGGCCTGGATGCGGATCTGCTGCTCCTTGCCGGTCGCCTTGTCCTTGGCCGAGACCGAGACGATGCCGTTGGCGTCGATGTCGAAGGTCACCTCGATCTGCGGCACGCCGCGCGGGGCGGGGGGAATGCCCATCAGGTCGAACTGGCCGAGCATTTTGTTGTCGGCCGCCATCTCGCGCTCGCCCTGATAGACCTTGATGGTCACCGCCGTCTGGTTGTCGTCGGCGGTCGAGAAGATCTGCGACTTCTTGGTCGGGATGGTGGTGTTGCGCTCGATCAGCCGGGTGAACACGCCGCCCAGCGTCTCGATGCCGAGCGAAAGCGGCGTGACGTCGAGCAAGAGCACGTCCTTGACGTCACCCTTGAGCACCGCGCCCTGCACCGCGGCGCCGATCGCCACCACCTCGTCGGGGTTGACGTTGCGCGCCGGCTCGCGGCCGAAGAACTGCTTGACGGTCTCGATCACCTTGGGCATCCGGGTCATGCCGCCGACCAGGATCACCTCGTTGATCTCGCCCGCCGTCACCCCGGCATCCTTGAGCGCGGCGCGGCAGGGCTCCAGCGTGCGCTGGATCAGGTCATCGACCAGGCTTTCGAGCTTGGCCCGCGTCAGCTTCATCACCAAATGCTTGGGCCCGCTCGCGTCGGCGGTGATGAAGGGGAGGTTGATCTCGGTCTCCTTCGACGAGGAGAGTTCGATCTTGGCCTTTTCCGCCGCTTCCTTGAGGCGCTGGAGGGCGAGCTTGTCGCGCCGGAGATCGATGCCCTGCTCGCGCTGGAATTCGGCCGCGAGATAATCGATCACCCGCGCGTCGAAATCCTCCCCGCCCAGGAAGGTGTCGCCGTTGGTGCTTTTGACCTCGAACACGCCGTCGCCGATTTCGAGGACGGAGATGTCGAAGGTGCCGCCGCCGAGGTCATAGACCGCGACGGTGCCGGTTTTTTTCTTATCCAGCCCATAGGCCAGCGCCGCCGCCGTCGGCTCGTTGATGATGCGCAAGACGTCGAGCCCGGCGATGCGCCCCGCGTCCTTGGTCGCCTGGCGCTGCGAATCGTTGAAATAGGCCGGCACGGTGATCACCGCCTCGGTGACCTTCTCGCCGAGAAAAGCCTCGGCGGTCTCCTTCATCTTGGTCAGCACGAAGGCGCTGATCTGGCTCGGCGCGTAGCGCTCGCCGCGCACCTCGACCCAGGCATCGCCATTGTCGCCACGGATGATGGTATAGGGCACCAGGCCCTTGTCCTTGGCCACCACCGGATCCTCGAAGCGCCGCCCGATCAGCCGCTTGATGGCGTAGAGGGTGTTGGACGGATTGGTCACCGCCTGGCGCTTGGCGGACTGGCCGACCAGGCGCTCGCCGTTATCGGCGAAGGCGACCATGCTCGGCGTGGTGCGCGCCCCTTCGGCGTTCTCGATCACCCGGACATCCTTGCCTTCCATGATGGCAACGCAGGAATTGGTGGTGCCGAGGTCGATCCCGATGACCTTGCTCATGTGATGCTATCTCCTATGCAGCGGTGGCGTGCGGCCCGAAGCACCGCGCGCTTCCCCGCGTTTGGTTGGGTCATTCTCGATGTATTGAGCGCCAGCGCCACGGGCAAGAGTTGCGTGCGCATTTATTGTGCATCGCAATCAGGCGCGGGTGTCGACATGCGCGGCCGGCGGCGGCCCCTTGGCCACCACCACCATGGCCGGGCGCAGCAGCCGCCCGTTCAGCGTCCACGCCGCCGTCCAGGCTTGCAGCACGGTGCCTGGCGGATGGGCCTCGCTCGGCTGTTCGGCCATCGCCTGATGCAGGTTGGGGTCGAAAAGCGCCCCCGTCGGATCCTCGGCGCGGATGCCGTGGCGCTCCAGGATGGCGAGGAAATTGCGCTCGATCCCGGCCAGGCCCTCGCGCAGCCGGGTGATGATCGGCGGCTCGCCGGGCTCGGGCGGGGGCAGGCTGGCCAGGCCGCGGCGCAGGTTTTCCGCCGCTTCCACGACATCGGCGGCGAATTTCTGCACCGCGTATTGCCGCGTCTCATCGACCTCGCGCTTGGCGCGGGCGCGAAGATTGGCGTTGTCCGCCTCGGCGCGCATCCAGCGCTCGCGCATCTCCTGGCTTTCCGCCTCGAGGCTGGCGATCCGCGCGGAAGCCGCGGCCATCAGCGCCTCGGCGCTTTCCGGGGCGCTTTCCGGGGCGGTATCGGGCGGAGTGTTGCCGGGCGGGGCGTTGCCGGGCGGGTCGGTGGGGAGTGTTTCGGGTTCGTGCATCATCGCGGCTCAGTTAAGACGTGGCGTGGCCCGAGACAAGGGTGTCTCTGCCCTTGCGGCGTGCCCGCGCCCAACCCTTCCCCGTGCCCAGCCCTTCCCCGTGCCCAGCCCTTCCCCGTGCCCAGCCGTTAAGAGAGTGGTGACATTGCCCCGCCATATTCGCGCCTCGTGGCCACGGCCCCTTGTGCCGAAGCCGCGCGTGTTTCTGTTCCGGCGGAGAAAATCATGCAGTGGGTTGCCGCTCTCTCGATTGGTCGCAAGATCGTCCTCGGCTTCGCGATCATCCTGCTGCCGCTGGCGCTTGGCGCCGGCTTCGATTTCTGGCAGCTCGCCACGCTCGACCGCGACCAGGCGCTCACCGGCCGCTCCTTCGCGCTGCTCGGCGCCGCCGAGCAGGTCGGGCTCGCCCTGGCCGACGCCGAGAATGAGCTGCGCGGCTTCCTGCTCACCGGGGACGCGAAATTCGTGCAACTCCATCACGCGCGCATGGAGGCGTTGCGCCAGGGGCTCGCCGTGCTCCGCGCGGAAGCGCGTGACGATTCCGAACAGCAGCGCCGCATCGCCGCCATGGAAAAAGCCGCGGCGGCCTGGCAGAGTTATGCCGAGGGCGAGATCGCCGCGGTCAATGGCGGCAACATGGATGCCGCGCGGGATCGCGAGGTGGCGGGGGCCGGCCAGGCGCAGGCGGAGGCGATGCGCGCCGAACTCAAGCCCTTCGTCGAGACCGCGCAGAGCCGCTTCAGCGCGCGCCGGGCCGAGGAGGGCCAGGTTCTCGCCCGCCTCCGCTACCTCAATCTCGCCGGCGGCCTGGCGCTGCTGGCGCTGAGCGTCGCCGTCGTTGCCGCGATCATGCGGGGGATGGTGGCGCCGTTTCTCCGCCTGACCGCCGCCACCAACCAGCTCGCCGCCGGCGATCTCGGTATCGCGCTGCCGGCGCTCGCGCGGGGCGACGAAATCGGCGCGCTCGCCCGCGCGATCGAGGGGTTCAAACAGGCGGTCGCCGATGCCCGCCGGCTGGAAGGCGAGCAGCAGGCCGCCAGCGCGGCCAGCCTCAAGCGCGCCGAGACGGTGGGGCGGATGATCGCCGCCTTCGATACCGCGCTCCGCACCGAGTTCGATCAGTTGACCCGCGCCGCTGCCGATCTCAACCAGGTCGCGCAGGGCATGCAGAGCACCGCCGCGCGCACCAGCCACCAGGCGCAATCCGTCGCGGCGAGCGCCAACCAATCGGCGGTCAATGTCCAGACCGTCGCCGCCGCCGCCGAGGAGATGGCCGCCACCATCCACGAGGTCGCACGCAATATCGGCGCCTCGGCGGAGATCGCGCAGCGCGCGCGGAACGAGGCCGAGCGCACCGACCGGGCGGTGCAGGGCCTCTCCGACGCGGTGCAGAAAATCGGCAGCGTCGTCGCGCTGATCTCCGATATCGCGGGACAGACCAATCTGCTTGCGCTGAACGCGACGATCGAGGCGGCGCGCGCTGGCGATGCCGGAAAAGGCTTCGCGGTGGTGGCGAGCGAGGTGAAGTCGCTGGCGACGCAAACCGCGCGCGCGACCGAGGACATCGCGCAGCAGATCGCCACCGTCCGCGAGGTCACCGAAAGCGTGGTCGGCGCCATCCGCACCATCGGCGAGACCATCGCCGAGATGAGCGGGATCGCCGGCAGCGTCGCCAGCGCCGCCGAGGAGCAGACCGCGGCGACGCAGGAGATCACCCGCAACATCGCCGAGGCGGCGCGCAGCACCACCGAGGTTTCCGATCATATCAGCGGCGTCAGCGAGGGCGCGCGGGAAACCGGGGACGCCGCCAGCCAGGTGCTGCACGCGGCGCACACGCTGGGTGGCCAGTCCGAGACCCTGCATGCCAATATCGCGGGCTTTCTGAGCCAGGTGCGCGCCGCCTGACGGGGCGTTGAGACATAGATGCATAAGGTCAGGGGGCTTTGCCCCCTGGACCCCCAGCAAAGGCGGAGCCTTTGCAATCCTTCCCATGATGCGGGTCTGGGGCCGCCGGCCCCAGCGGGTCGAGGGCAGAGCCCTCGCCTTATTTTGAAAAAGAATGCCCGCCCACCCAGAACCCCGCGGATTCCGGGTCTATCAGGCGAACAGCGAAAGAATCCCGCCGCCCGAGGCGCCGCTGCCGATGAGATCGGAGACGGTTGCCGGCTGCGCCGGCGTTTGCGGGTTTTCCTGGTTGAGCACCAGGAATTTCTGCACGAATTGATTAACGTAGCTGGGGTTCTGGAATTTCGTCAGGTCGAGGGAGGTGCTCAGGATGTTGACCTGCTGGTTGTAGTTGAGCAGGCCGAACTGAACCGGCAGCCCGAGCGCCGTCTCGGCAACGTTGAGCAGGGTGGGATCGGCGAGGATCTCCGGGATGGTGGTCACCGCGCCGATGGTGCGGGTGAAATAGAGCGCCGCCTGCATCCCCGGGCTCTGCTGATCGGCGCTCGCCTCGAACTGATGGGTCTCGTATTGCTGGGTGATACGGGCGAGGGTTTGCGGATTGGCGAGCGGCGGCGGGTTCCAGTTCGCCATCACCTTGGCGAAGTTGAGATAGGTCGGGTTGGCGAGTTGTTGCACGAGCGAGTTGGGCGCCGCCGGATTCTGCGTCATCAATTGTTTCAGAAGGCCTTGCTCGTTGATCATGCCGCTCATGTTGAAGGCGCCGAGCACGACCTGCAACGCGCGATAATTCTGCAGCAGGGCGGTGGGCGTGGTAAGGTTGGGCGCCTGGCTCCGCAAATACTGCACCGCGAGTGCCGTGCTCGGGTTGCTTTTCGCCGCCGCATCCGCGTATTGCGTTTCGTTCTTGCTGTAGAGTTCATACATCGGTATGGGCGGCAAGCCGGAGATGCCAGACATCGAGGGTATTCCTCTATCGCTAAAGCGAGAGATCGCCAGACCAGAAATCGTCATGCGGCGCCAGCGGCCGAAAGATTTTTGGATGGCGCCTTATTTTATGAGAGTTTCGCCCATTTTTGTAAACATTGCATTAAGCATTTTTCCGGATGATCGGAATGTTGCTCACAAAAGGGAGACACACCGATGTCCTTTTCCATCAACACCAATCTTGGTGCCCTCGCCGCGCTGCAATCGCTCGATGCCACGCAGCAATCCCTCAACAACACCACGAACATCATCTCGACCGGCCAGTTGGTTTCGAGCGCCAGCAACAACCCGGCGATCTACTCGATCTCGCAGACCATGCAGGCGAATATCGCCGGCCTGGCCGCGGTTCAGGACAATCTTTCCTTCGCGCAATCGGTCGTCGGCGTGGCCAGCTCGGGGGCTTCGCAGATTTCGAGCCAGTTGGCGACGCTGCAGAACACCATCACCCAGGGCCAGCAGAGCGGCCTCAACGCGACCACGATGCAGAATCAGATCAACTCGATTCTGCAGAACATCAATCAGTTCGCCGACAGCGCGACCTTCAACGGCGTCAATCTGCTCAATGGAACCAGCTCGCCTTTGACCACCACCGCCAACATCACCGGCTCGATGCTCACGCTTTCGAACCAGAGCGCAACAACAACGGGTCTTGGCTTGGCCGGGTTGCAGGTCAATTCAACCGCCGTCGCCGTTGACTTCAGCAGTTCACTGGCACCCTCGAACGGGTCCAGCCTCACCCTGTCGAACGGCACGAACAGCTATGTGTTCGAGTTCTCCAACGGCACGACGGCCCTGACCGCGACGCCCACGCCGACGACGCAGGTTTTCGCGGTGCAGATCAACTCGACGATGTCGAATACCCAGATGATCGGCGCGCTGATGCAGTCCCTGCAGCAGAACGGTTTCGGCGCCGGCTATGACAGTTCCGGCAATCTCGATATCACCGGCAACAATGTCGTGGCGGCCTCCAGCTCATCGGCGATCACCGGGGCCACCCTGAGTTCGGTGGGTGGTGCCACGGCGGCGATTTCCGTGGTGACCAACGCCATTTCGACGATGAACACGAAATCGGCGACGCTCGGCGCTTTCGAGGATCAGTTGACGGGTCTGCAGAATTTCAGCTCGTCGCTGAGCACCTCGCTGACCACCGGCCTCGGCGCCCTGACCGACGCCAACATGGCCGCCGAGAGCGCGCAGCTGAACTCGTTGCAGACCAAGCAGCAGCTCGCCATCCGCACGCTCTCCATCGCCAACGCCCAGCCGCAGGTTCTCCTGAACCTGTTCCAGTAACGCCCCCTGGTTAGCGGCCGGGCCTGGCGCCCGGCCGTTTGCCGCAAGCCTTCCAGAAAGGAAGAGTGGAGACAGCCATGCCCCACACCTACGCGCAATATGAAGCCGCCCGGCGCCAGGCGGCCCTCCCACAAGACAACGAAATTCTGATCTTCACCCAGATCAACGCCGAACTCGCCAAGGCGAGTGACCGGCCGAGCCGCATCCAGGCGCTGTTCCGCAATCAGCGCCTGTGGTCATCGCTGGTGAAGGATGTGGCCCTCGACAGCAACCGGCTCGACGCCGAGGTCAAGCAGCAGATCACCGAGCTTGGCGTCTGGGCGATGCAGTACAGCATCCAGGCGATGCGCGGGGATCTGCCGCTCGAGCCACTGCTCCGCGTCAATCGCGACATGATCGAGGGCTTGCGCGCGCAGCCGGTGATGGCCGCGGCGCCGCAAGCCGAGCCGCAGGCGAGACCGCGCGCCGAGGCCGCCTCGCAGTTCGCCTGAACCGGGCGCCGCCGGCGCGGGTCACTCATCGCGCCGCCGGCGCGCGAGCAGCGCCGCCATGGCCTCGGCGATGCTGGCCCGGCCGGCGAGCACATGCGCGACGACGGTCGAGATCGGCAGCTCGCATCCCGCCTCGGCGGCGCGCGCGACGAGGGCGGGGGCGGTCGCCACGCCTTCGGTGACGCTCTGGCGCGCCGCCAGGATGTCGGCCAGGCGTTCCCCGGCGCCGAGCGCCCGGCCGAGGCTGTAGTTGCGGCTGGCTTCCCCGGTGCAGGTCAGCGTGAGATCGCCGAGCCCGGACAGCCCGAAGGTGGTTTCCCGCTTGCCGCCCAGGGCGGCGGCCAGCCGGCCGAGTTCGGCGAGGCCGCGGGTGATCAGCGCGGCCCGCGCGTTTTCGCCGAGCCCCGCACCGATCACCGCGCCGGCGGCGATGGCGATGACGTTTTTCGCCGCCCCTCCCACCTGCGTGCCAATCACATCGTCATTGCCATAGAGGCGGAAGGCGGGGGTTGCCAGCCGCGCGGCGACCAGGGCGCGCAACCCGGCATTGGCGGTCGCGATCACCGCGGCGGCGGGCAGGCCAAGGGCGATCTCGCGCGCGAAATTCGGCCCCGAGAGCACGGCCGTCGGCCGCGCCGGATCGGCCTCGGCCAGGATTTCCGAGGGCAGGCGGCGCGTGCTGGCCTCCATCCCCTTGGCGGTGATCACCGCCGGGCCAGGCGGCAGGCGCGGCGCGACCGCCGCGAGATGCTGCACCGGCACGGCGAGCAGCAGCAGATCGGCGGCGATCGTGCCGAGATCGGCGGTGATCCGGAGCGCGGGGTCGAGCGCGATCCCCGGAAGCCGCGGGTTTTCCCGGCGCGCCGCGATGGCGTCGGCGCGCCCGGCATCGCGCGCCCAGAGCGTCACGCGGCTGCCGGCGCGCGCCGCCTGGATGGCCAGCGCCGTGCCCCAGGCGCCGGCGCCGATCACCGCGACCTCACTCATCGACAAGATCGATCACCGCGCAGCCGGCATCGGGCGCGCCCGGCGCCAAGCGGTCCGCCAGCGCTGCCAGAATCGCCCCCGCCTCGGCCTTGAAGCCGAAAGGCGGGTTGACGACGATCATCCCACAGCCATTGAGCCGCGCCGGGTCGAGCGGCGCGCGGAGGTGTAATTCGCACGCGGCGACATCGCGCAACCCCCGGCTTGCGCGGAGTCCGGCATGAAAGGCGCGGATCGGCGCGCCATGCTTGATCGGATACCACCCCAGCAGCACGCCGTTGGAAAAACGGCGATAGGCGGTCTCGAGGCCGGCTTGCAGGCGGGCGAATTCGTCCCGCGCCTCGAAAGGCGGATCGATCAGCACGAGGCCGCGCCGCTCGGGCGGCGGCAGCAACGCCCCGAGCGCTTCGAAGCCGCAGCGGTGATGCACGCTCACCCCGCTGGCGCCGGCGAAGAGACGGCGCAGCGCGGCGGCCTCCTCGGGATGCAGCTCGCAGCAGGCGAGCCGGTCGCCCGGGCGCAGCATCGCCTGGATCAGGCGCGGCGAGCCGGGATAGAGCCCGAGCCGCGCCACCAGGTCGAGATAGGGAGCAAGAGCGGGCGGCGAG